>CAZDNY010000447.1:0-3385 GCA_964506885.1 uncultured Hyphomicrobiaceae bacterium
ACCTGGAGATGGCGCACGGATTCCTGGAGGCGGGCTAGCCCTAACTGTTCACGGCGTCCGGGTTTGCGGGGCGCCGTCCCTCCACGCGGAATGCCACTCGTCCGCCGCCGGATCATACCGCCCATCCATCGCTGGGACAGGGGCGATCGCGGCGGGCGCATGGAGATACGTTTGCCAGTCTTGTTCTTTAGGCCAGACCAGAGGGCGCTAAGGCTGCCCGGCGCTTCCAGCCCCCTATCGGGACCACGCGCGGGAACCGAAAAACGGGCATTATCGCGAGGTTCATATTCGCGATGACGAAGGCGGCGCAGGGGCCCTTGAATCCGACCTTTCAACCCCCTCTGAATCACGCCTTTTGTCGGGGGCGGGCTTTCTTGACACCCCTATAGGCCGCAACTATGGTGCGCCGCGTTCGGCCCTCGCAAGAAGGCCGGATTCCTCGTCGTCAGGGTCTTGCCCAACATGTCGAATTCTTCGGATGGACAGGATCGGAACGAGGGGAAGCTAAGTCCTCAGGAAATCGCTCAGTTCGAGCGCAGGGTTTCCGAGCTCGACAAGAAGCTCGGGAAGGTGCGCGCGGACAAGGCTGCCGAGGCCCAAACACATGGCGGCTCCGCGGTCGGCGGACGCGGCATGAGCTACGGCCTCAAGATCGGTTCCGAGTTCGTCGGGGCGATCCTGGTGGGTGCGGCGATCGGCTACGGCCTGGACCTGCTGTTAGGCTCCAAGCCCTGGTTGATGTTGCTTTTCTTCGTGTTGGGTTTCGCCGCCGGCGTGCTCAACGTGATGCGCGGATATCAGCGGTTGCAGGCGGATATCACGCGTGAAACCGGCGGAAAAATCGGCAAAGACCTGGCCGACAACGACGACGATTGACAACCTTGGGGATTGAACGTGGCATCTGAATCTCATGGCGGCGGCGGCATGCCGGATCCGATCCATCAGTTCGAGATCAAGAGGCTCATTCCGCTCGACCTGTTCGGTCTCGATGCCACCTTCACGAACTCGGCGCTGTTCATGCTGCTGGCGACCGTGCTGGTGTCGGGCTTCCTGATCTTCTCGATGCAGGGCCGCTCGCTGGTGCCGACGCGGCTGCAGTCGCTGGCGGAGATGCTCTACGAGTTCGTCGCCAACATGGTGCGCGACACCATGGGCCACGGCCACGACGACCACGGGCACGGCCATGGCCACGACCAGGGCTACATGAAGTTCTTCCCGCTGGTCTTCACGATCTTCATCTTCATCCTGACGCTCAACATGCTGGGCATGATCCCGGGCTTCTTCACGTCCACCAGCCATCTGGCGGTGACGGCGGGCCTGGCGCTGCTGGTTTTCGTCACGGTGCTCATCGTCGGCTTCGCCAAGAACGGGTTCGGCTTCCTCAAGCTGTTCGTGCCGTCGGGCGTGCCGATCTACGTGCTGCCGCTGGTGGTGGCGATCGAGATCATCTCGTTCCTGTCGCGTCCGATCAGCCACTCGGTGCGTCTGTTCGCCAACATGCTGGCGGGCCACATCACGCTCAAGGTGTTCGCCGGCTTCATCATCATGCTGCTGGGCGCCGGCGGTGCCTACGGCATCCTGTCGATCCTGCCGCTGACCATGGCGACGGCGCTGACCGCGCTCGAGTTCCTGGTCGCCTTCCTGCAGGCCTACGTGTTCGCCATGCTGACCTGCATGTACCTCAACGACGCGCTGCATCCGGGACACTGACCCGCACGGCACGCGACGCAAGTTGCAACCATTCGGACCCATCCAAACCGTCAAGGAGAACAACCATGGATCCAGCTTCCGCCAAGCTCATCGGCGCCGGTCTTGCTGCCATCGGCACGGGTGCCGCTGCTATCGGCGTCGGCAACCTGTTCGGCCAGTTCCTGCAGGGCGCACTGCGCAATCCGTCCGCCTCCGACGGCCAGTTCGGCCGCCTGATCTTCGGCTTCGCCGTGACGGAAGCGCTCGGCATCTTCGCGCTGCTGATCGCGTTCCTGCTGCTGTTCACCTGATCTTATCGCTAGATCAGTCCTTGACTGCGTCACGGCGCGGGGCTGCGGCCCCCGCCGTGCGGCAGTTTCGAGGGTAATGACATTTTCTGCTCCTTCCTGAACCGGACAGGTCATGGCTCAACCGCACAACACCGAGACCGGCGTCGCGCACGAAGCGGGGCAAAAGGCGCCCTTCCCGCCGCTGGACCCGAACAATTTCGCGCCGCAGATCATCTGGCTGGCGATCACCTTCGCCATGCTCTACTGGCTGATGTCGAAGATCGCCCTGCCGCGGATCGGCGAAGTGATCGAGGAGCGCCGCGATCGTATCCAGCGCGATCTGGATGCCGCGGAAGCGCTGAAGGCCGAGACGGAGAAGGCGATCGCCGACTACGAGCAGGCGCTGTCGGATGCACGCTCGAAGGCTTCGGGTATCGCTCGCGAGACGCGTGAGAAGCTCGCCGCCCAGACCGACAAGAAGCGTCAGGAAAGCGAGTCCCAGGTCAACGCCAAGATCGCCGAAGCGGAAGGCCGTATCGACGCGATGAAGACGAAGGCGCTCACCTCGGTCAGCGATATCGCCTCGGAGACGGCCAGCGCCATCGTGGCCAAGCTGATCGGCGAGAACGTCAGCGCGGCCGACGCCAAGAAGCATCTTTAAAAGAGCCGCTGAAGAGGACAAAGGACCATGGCCCTATTCGATCCAGGCGCGGCTGAATTCTGGGTGCTCGTCGCCTTCATCCTGTTCTTCGCCATCGTCTTCTACCTGAAGGTGCCGGCGCAGCTGACCAGTGCGCTCGATGCGCGCGCGGAAGGCATCAAGAAGGAACTCGACGAAGCCCGCCTGCTGCGCGAAGAAGCCCAGGCGCTGCTCGCCGACTACCAGAAGAAGAGCCGCGAGGCCGAAGAAGAAGCCACGAGCATCGTCGAGCAGGCGCGGCGCGAGGCGGAGTCGCTGGCTGCCGAAACCGAGAAGCAGCTTGCCGAATCGGTTGCCCGTCGCTCGAAGATGGCCGAGGACAAGATCGCACGTGCCGAAGCGCAGGCATTGGCGGAAGTGCGCGGCTCGGCGGTGGAAGCGGCGATGAAGGCGGCCGAAGCCATCCTGGCGGGCAAGGTGACGGGCGCCAAGTCCGACGAACTCATCAAGCAGTCGCTGGCCGACATCAAGGCGAAGCTGAATTGATCTGTTTTTCTTGGTGACACGAGTTGCACCAAGCTTATTCCTTCAAGCCGCTTGAGCTTTGCCAGAGTCCGGCGCACTGGCGCCGGGCCGCGGTCGCGGCCTGACCGGCCCTGACGGTCCGGTGATTGGTCCGAAATGCGGATCGCCCACATTCAAGAGCCCGGAGGTCGCCGCCTCCGGGCTTTTCCGTTGGGGGCGATGGTCACTCGAGTTATCGGCT
>CAZDNY010000448.1:0-3378 GCA_964506885.1 uncultured Hyphomicrobiaceae bacterium
GCCTGCTCCAGCCCCTCGATGCGCGATGCCACGATCGCCAGGTCGCCAGCGCCGTCACTGCGCCATTGATCGATCGAGCCTGCGAGTGTGTGCTGGTTCTGGTTGAGCTTCATCAGTGCGTCGTGCACCTCTTTGAGCTCGGCATTATGCGTTGCATGCGTCTCTTCCGCCTGCGCGACGAAACCTTGCACTTCCGACCGGTAATTGGCCAAAAGCCCGGCCACTTGCGAGACGGTGTTGCGCTCCTCGTTCCTCAAGCTCTCGACCGCACGCACCAGCTCTCCGAGGCTTTCCCCGGTTCGCGTGATGCGCATCGCCTGCTCGGCCAGCGACGCATTCACATCGCGCACATCCGCACCGAGCGCCGCCTTGGCATCCTCGAGCGTGGCTTGATGCAGCGCGATCGCCTCGGCCAGATCGCGCACACGGCCATCCAAGTCACCCGACATCTCGCCGTCGCGCCCGAGAAGGGCCGTCTCGATCGAATCGAGCCGAGACGACAGCTCACCCAGGTCCGAGCGCCGGTCGAGGTCGGCCATGCGTTCGCTCAGTCGCTTTTCCAGTTCTCCCAGCCGCTGCTCGATGCGACCCAGATCGACATCTGCGGTAATCGGCCCGGCTTCTCCGATCCGGCGCTCCAGCGCTGCAATACGCTCGATGACCGGGCTCCAGTCGACGGCTTGCGGCGTATGAACCGAGAGCAGTCCTTCCAGATCGTCGATGCGCGTGAGCAGTTGATCGACGCTTCCCAGCCCGCCATCGGAACCCGAGCGCGACGTGACGAGCGTCTCGAGCGTCTGCAACCGGTCGAACACGCCACCCGAAAAGCGGTTGGCATCATCGCGCTGGCCGGCGATCTGTCCTGAAATCGCGCGCACCATCTCCTCCAGTGCATCGATGCGCGAATTCTGCAGGTGGTCGGTTGCCGCTTGAACCGTGTCAGGCATACCGCCAGCCTGATGCCCGTATCCGGCATCCCGGCCATAACCCTCCGTTGCATAAAAGCGGCCCGCCGGACGCCGCACGCGCTCGCGGCCTTCGTAGCGCGGTTCGGCCGGCGCATAGTTGCGCGGCGGAGGCGGTGGCGCCGGACGGCGGAACGCCGGCATGGCGCGCTCGCGTTCGCGCGGCCGCGACACCAGATGCCGCTCGATCAGCTCCAAGCCTCGGATAGCCGGACGCAGTTCGAGAAACACGTGCAACAGATCATCGACACTCACCGGCGCATTGCTCTGATAGGAGTGAGCCGCCGCCAGCCGCAGCACTTCCTCGAAGCTGTCGGCGCGCCGTGGCGAACCCGAACCATTGGTCAGCGTGACCGGAATCTCGCCCGCGATCACCGTTGCCGTTTCGCGCCTCAGCGATGCTGCGCGAATACCGTTGGCTTCGAGTATCTCTGCCGCGTCTTCGATCCGCGTCAGCGCATGCAGAAGATGCTCGACGCGAACTTCGCCCGAACGATGCGCAAGCGCTACATCATAGGCATGATTGCAGCAGGCAAGCACCGTATCGTCGACCCAGATGGGAATTTCCTGATCGCTCTGATAACCGCGCCCGCGCGCCGGACCGTTGAGCGTCTTGCCCATGCTCGCCGGATCTCCCGGCGCATCGCGCCAAGTCTGCGGCGTCCTCAAATCGAGATCGTGGCCCCTGTATCCCATCGTGCGCTACTCCATGCGATCGAGCAGCGCGCTGCTGGCGTCTCGATCGGTACTCGACCCTGACTGCCCGTTCCGTCCGGAACGGAGAGAATTCCTCGGCGCCACCGTCCCGAAGCGCCCTCGAGTTGCCCCGGCCGGCCAGCCGGTCTTGCCCTACGCTCTGCCACCGACCGGGCGCGCCGCCGTCACCAGCGCCACACGCTCTGTAGAAACCAACCGCACCAAGCCGGTTCTCGCGCCGACGCGGCCGCCGAGGCAATGACTAGGCTCGTTACGCCATCAAAGCGGCAACCTCTTGACTGTTGCACAATAGCGACTTCCCAGCCTCGGGGCGAGGGGCAAGCGACGTGTTTAGACCCAGATCAGCATCAACCCCGTGGAGGCAAAAACCTTTACTCACTATAGCTTGCAGACCACAGCATACATTTCATCACAATGAGACAAAACTATGCGCTGAAACAACAAGGTTAATTTGAGGCAGCATCCGGCGAAAGCTGCACCTGCGGCCCCTCGTTACGCGGATTGTTCAGCCTGCGGCTGACCGGGATGATTTCCAGCAGATCATCCGGCGCCGGCCGCAAGACACCGGCCGCGTCTTCCGACGAGCCCGAGCGACAGTCAAGCCAGGTCTCGAATGCCGCCGGCGGCACGATCGCTGGCATCCGGTCGTGAATTGCCTCCATGGTGCGGTTCGCCGATACCGTCAGGATCGCCATCGTTTCCACTTCGCTGCCGTCCGCTCCCAGCCAGTGCTCCCAAATACCGGCCATGGCCATCAGCCCGCCGCCCTTCGGACGGATCAGATGCGGCTGCTTGGCGCCCTTTTCTCCAGTCCATTCGTAAAACCCGTCGGTCGGAATGAGGCAGCGGCGATGGCGCATCGAGGCACGGAACGACGGCTTCGCCGTCGCAGTTTCCGCACGGGCATTGATGAGCGTGGAGAAAGCAGCCGGATCCTTCACCCAGGACGGAATGAGCCCCCAGCGCACCAGCACCAGTTCGCGCCTGTGCTGCAACGAATTGCGCACGATCAGCACCGGCTGCGTTGGCGCGATATTGTAGCGCGGCGGAAATTCCTCGACATTGAATGTCCCGAACATCCCGCGCACGGCTTCGGGTGGCGATGTGAGTGAATAGCGCGAGCACATCTGCTGGTCTCCGCCGGCAAGGACGATCATCGAATAGACGGCCATCGAATAGGCAGCGACCGCCGTCACCGCCTGCATGCGCCACAGACCGCCGGCATCGGGAGGCGGACAACTTTGCCGCCCGCGGCCAGAACGCATTGAGACGGCATAACATGCCAACCACGCCGGACAAATCTGCAGCGCAAGGCGCGCAACCCGAGGCAGCCCCCGGGCATGGCCGAATCGCCGCGGCCAGCGTCCTGTTGTTTCGCGGCCAGGACGTTCTTCTCGTTCAGCGCGCCACGGGAAGCTACGCGGGCCTGTGGAGCGCACCGGGCGGACATCTGGAAGCGGGCGAAAATCCAATCGATGCCGCCCGTCGGGAATTGCTGGAGGAAACCGGCCTCACTGCGCACGATCTCCACCAGATTGCGACCCACCTTGTACACCTCGATACCCTGCCCGGGGCGCCCGAGCGCATCTACGAAATCAGCGTCTTCACCGGCACCGTCTCGCACGACGCACTGCCCCGCGCCGCCGGCGACGCCGCCGACGCCCGCTTCGTCGCGCCACACGCGCTGGCGGACTTG
>CAZDNY010000449.1:0-3371 GCA_964506885.1 uncultured Hyphomicrobiaceae bacterium
TGCGGGCATCGGCTGGTGCCGGGGTTCGAGGCGATGCGCCGGGTCGCGCTGCGGGAGGACGTCGGGAACCAGGGTCTGCCGCACCGCCGCGTCCGGCAGAGCCGGATGATTTCGACAGCGACGACGATTTTGCCGGGCGCTTCGACGACGATGCTGGTCCTGCCGATGCCAGCGACTATTTCGACGATGGTGATGGCGGCGGTCCGGTGGCGGTGGAAGGACTTGCCGATCCGCAAAGCTTCGCCGGTGTCGTGGCGCTGGCCAAGCAGCATCGCGAAGCGCGGCTGTCGCTCAACCTGGAGGAACACGTCAGCCTCGTGAGGTTCGACCGGGTTGCTGGCGCCATCGATCTGTATCTCCTGGAAGGGGCGCCCAAGGAACTCGCCAACGAACTGCGCGAAAAGCTCAACCGCTGGACCGGCCGGCGCTGGGTGGTGATGCTGTCCAAACAGATGGGCGAGCGGCCGCTGGGTGAGGTCCGGCGCGAGCAGGTGGCTGCCGAGATCGAGCAGCTCAAGACACACCCGGCCGTTAAGGCCGTGCTGGACGCGTTCCCCGATGCGACGATCGACGATATACGGCGCATCGCCCGCGAGGAGAGCGACGACAGCGCCACGGGATGAGCGCGCCGCGGACAGGAGCAGCGCATTCGCGCAGGACCGGCCTGCTGGGCTATAGAAGTTCCGACACCGAGATTTACAACGGACATCGCACAAGGGTTCGACGATGAAAGATCTGATGGGCATGATGAAGCAGGTGCGCGAGATGCAGGCGCGCATGAGTCAGGTTCAGGAGGAGCTGGAGGCGCTGGAGATCGCGGGGCAGTCGGGCGGCGGCCTGGTCGAGGTCACGCTCAGCGGCAAAGGCGACGTCAAGCGCGTGCGGATCGATCCGTCCTTGATGAAGCCGGACGAAGTGGAGATCTTGGAAGATCTCATCATCGCCGCGGCGCAGGATGCCAAGAGCCGGGTCGAATCGGCGGTGCAGGAGAAGATGCAGGCGGTGACGGGCGGATTGCCGATCCCGCCGGGCATGAAGCTGTTTTGAGGGCTCGCCCGATGGTCGTAGCGGAATCAGCGGTGGCCTGTGGGGCGGCAGCGGGTTGCCTGCGCTGCGATGAAGCGTGTCGCGTATGAACGGACGTGATGCATCGGGTGCCGCAGATGGTGATGCACGGGCGCGCTGGCTGTTCCTGGCCGGGGTTCTGGTACTCGTCCAGGGCCTTGCACTGCTTTGGATGGGGCGCGTTGCCATCTGCAAGTGCGGGTATGTCAAGTTCTGGCACGGTGTCGTGCAGAGTTCGGAAAACTCGCAGCATCTGACCGACTGGTACACCTTCAGTCATGTGCTGCACGGACTGATCTTTTATGCGGTGCTGGTCTTCGTGATGCCGCGCGCGTCGTGGGCGGCGCGGCTTGCCGTTGCGGTGGCGCTGGAAGCCGGATGGGAGATCGTCGAGAACACCGAGATGGTGATCAACCGCTATCGCACGGCGACCATTTCGCTCGACTATTTCGGAGACAGCGTCGTCAATTCGGTGATGGATACGCTGGCAATGGTCGGCGGGTTCGTCGCCGCGGCGCTGCTGCCGGTCGGCGCCAGCGTCGGGCTCGGACTCGCTTCGGAAGTCTTCATGGCGTTCATGATCCGGGACAATCTCCTGCTCAACGTCGTGATGCTGCTGTGGCCGGTGGAAGCGATCGCGCGCTGGCAGGGCGGGGGGTGAGATGAGGTTTCAGGTTCTAGGTTCTAGGTTCTAGGTGTTAGGTTTCAGGTACTGGGTTCCAAGTTCCAGGGCGGGATGTCGAAGAAGATTGCAGGACCCGAGATCGAGCGCATGGTGCAGCTTCTGGCGCGCTTGCCGGGGCTCGGGCCACGTTCGGCGCGCAAGGCGGCGCTGGCGCTCATCAAGCGGCGCGCGGAACTGATGGCGCCGCTGGCGGATGCCTTGAAGGATGCGCTGGACAAAATCGTCGTCTGCGCAGATTGCGGCAACGTCGATACGTTGTCGCCGTGTGCGATCTGCGCCAATCCGAAGCGTGACCGGTCCATGATCGTGGTGGTCGAAGAGGTCGGCGACCTGTGGGCGCTGGAGCGCGCCGGCGTGGTCACGGCGCTCTATCACGTGCTGGGCGGACATCTGTCGCCGCTCGAAGGGATCGGACCGGACCGGCTCAACATCGCGCGGCTCATCGAACGTGCACATGGCAGCGAGGTCAAGGAGGTTCTCCTGGCGCTCAACGCCACCGTCGAGGGGCAATCGACGGCGCACTATCTTACCGAGCAATTGGCGGATGCGGGGGTCGAGGTGTCGCGGCTGGCGCAGGGCGTTCCCATCGGCGGCGAACTCGACTATCTGGACGAAGGTACGCTGGCGGCGGCAATCCGGTCGCGCAAACGGCTATAGCTGATCGTGACGCGAGGGCGTTCAGGGCCTTCGCCGGTGCACGACCGAAGTGTTTTCGCGGATGTCCGCGTCGAGGACGACAGACATGGAACGGCCCGTCCGGCGGCAGCGCAGGTCTCCTTCCAAGCCGGTATTTCTCGAAGGCTCGCTGCTGCGCCACATCCTGGTGATGACCGGGACGGGCGCGGTTGGCCTGATGGCTATCTTCCTGGGTGATCTCGCCAACATCTTCTTTCTGGGCAGGCTCGGCGACGAGGCCATTGTCGCGGCGGTCGGCTATGCCAGCTCGATCCAGTTCCTGACGATCGCGATCGGTATCGGGCTGGCTATCGCGGCAACGTCGCTGGTGGCTCCGGCGCTGGGAGCGGGGCAGCGAGGGCGAGCGCGACGTCTGGCGGTCAACTCGCATGTGTGGACGTTCATCGTATCGGCGTTACTGGCGCTCGTCGTGTGGCTATCGATCGATCCGCTGCTGCGGCTGCTGGGTGCATCGGGGAGGACGCTGGAGCTGGGCGAATCCTATCTTTCGATCCTGGTGCCCTCGTTGCCGCTGTTGTCGCTCGGAATGACCTCCTCGGCTGTGTTGCGGTCGGTCGGCGATGCGAAGCGGGCAATGTACATCACGCTTGCCGGCGCCATCACGAATACGGTGCTCGATCCGATCTTGATTTTCGGCATGGGCCTGGGGATCGAAGGGGCGGCCATCGCTTCGGCGCTGTCGCGCATCGTGGTGGTGGGAATCGGGCTTTACGGCGTCATCATGGTGCATGGGCTGATTGCGCGGGTGCGCGCCAAGCTGCTTCTCGCAGATGCCATTCCGCTCGCCGGGGTGGCGGTGCCGGCCGTGCTCACCAACGTCGCGACGCCTTTCGCCAATGCCTATGTGACGCGGGCAATGGCGGATTTCGGCGACAGTGCGGTGGCGGGCTGGGCCATCATCGGGCGTATCATGCCGGTCGCATTC
>CAZDNY010000450.1:0-3371 GCA_964506885.1 uncultured Hyphomicrobiaceae bacterium
GTCCGACGAGATGGCGGCGACGGACCGAAGGCCCATCACCGGCGCGGTGCAGCGGGTTCTTGCGGTCTGGTCTTGATCGGAAATGTCGCCCTTGTCAGGACGTTGCCCGCCTCGTCTATGATGAACCGACACGCACAGTCCTTGCAGTGGAAGGTCAGACGCCAGCGGCCGGCGTCCTCCTCGACGCCGGTCTCGCAGCGCGAGGTGATGACCCCATTGCGCATCCGCGCCTTGATCTCGTCTTGCGGAAGGCCGAACGCGTCCGCGAGAAGAGTCGCATCGATGACGAAATGCCCGGCCTTGCGTTCGACAGCTTTCATGTCGCATGGCTCCAGTAGTTGTTGGCCGGCGACACAGTTGCGAAATGCGTCGCCACGACGCGGACCTCGGTGTTCGGCTGAGTCATCTTGATAGCGACGCGGCCCATCTTGACGGCCGGCGCGTAGCCTTCCTCCGGCGTTGCAGTCTTCAGGGTGGGAGCTATGTGGTCATCGGGCATTCTTTCCGCTTTCTAGTGTCAAATTCTCGTCACCATGTAGCTCTGCTGACCGGGTTGCTGATCTGTCAACTTGCCGGTATTGGGTCGAGTGCGATGTCGGCGAGCGTCGAGCGGTCGAGGTCAGCGAGAAACGCCGCCTCGGCAGAACGCAGTCGTGCCTTGAGGCGACAGCGACCGTGCAGCGTGCAGGCGCCGCCATCGGTACTCAGACACTCGACGAGCGGTTGGCCTTCCTCAAGCAGACGCACCACGGTGCCGAGCCGGATCTGCGATGCCGGCCGGGCGAGCGCGGCGCCGCCTCCCCCGCCACGTCGCGTCTCGATCAACCCGGCGCGGGCGAGGTGCTGCATGATCTTGGCCAGATGGTTGCGCGACAGCCCGAACTCATCGGCAAGCTCGGCGGTCGAGAAGGCGCGTTCAGGTGCGCTCGCCATGCGCATCAGCATCCGCAATCCGTAGTCGGTGAAGGAGGTGAGGCGCATCGCTGCTGCATTCTCGCTGGAATTGGTATTTACAATACCTATTAACAGACCTAGGCTTGAATTCAAGACCGAAACCACGAGGCCTTCATGCCCGCCCCCGAACCATCCCCACAGATCGTCTCCGCCCGGCCCGAGGTGACCGCCAGCATCATGGCCGAGACCGGCCTCGACGAAGGGACACTGTATGACCTCGTGCACGGGTTCTACGGCAAGGTCCGGCGCGACCCGGTGCTTGGCCCGATCTTCGAAGCACGCATCACCGATTGGGAGCCGCACCTGGAGCGTATGGTGGTCTTCTGGTCCTCGGTCGCCCTGATGACAGGGCGTTACCATGGCCGGCCGGTGCCGGCGCATACATCCCTGCCGATCCATGGGGCCCATTTCGAGCGCTGGCTGGGACTGTTCCGCGAGACGGCCCATGAGGTCTGCACACCGGCCGGGGCGGTCCACGTGATCGAACGCGCCGAACGCATCGCACGCTCGCTCCACATCGCGGTATCGCAGGCGCAGGCCGCCCCCGATGCCATTCCCGCCCTTCGCTGAGGAAAGGATGGTCCAATGACAGATGTTGTTCCGATTCACGATGCAGCCGAACTGACTCACTACATCGAGACCCGCTACCACGCACGCCATCGAGAACAGCTGCCGCGCTTGGCTGAGATGGCGGAGAAGGTCGAGAACGTGCACTTCGGCGAACATGATGTGCCCGAAGGCCTTTCCGCCATCCTGCGACGCATGATCGGGGAATTGGAGGTGCATATGAAGAAGGAGGAGCTGATCCTCTTTCCCGCCATTCGCAAGGGCGGTGGCCCAGGGATCGAGAACCCGATCGCGGTGATGCGCGCCGACCATGACGATCATGCAACCGAGGTCGCCAAAATCCGCCGCTTGACCGCAGATCTGACTTTGCCGCAGGGGGCCTGTGGCACCTGGACCGCCCTTTATGTCGGGCTCAACGACTTCATCTTCGATTTCGAGGAGCACATCCGACTGGAAAACGAGATCCTCTTCCCGCAATTCGAACCCGAAGGCATGGCACATGGCTGACCTTCACTTTCCAAAGGCCACCTGCGCCCATGCCGAGCGGCGCCACGCTCTTGCTCCGGAGGCCGATGACGCATTCCGTGCGTTCTCCAAGGCGGTGTTCGCCGACGGCGCGCTCGACGCGCGCACCAAGCAGAACATCGCCGTGGCGGTGGCCCAAGTCACTCAATGGCCGTGGTGCATCGATGGCCATGTGAAGGCTGCGCGGCGTGCGGGCGCGAGTGCCGAACAGATCATGGAGGCGATCTGGGTCGCCGCCGAGATGCGCGCGAGCGCAGCTTTTGCCCACTCGGTCAAGGCGCTCGACCTGATGGAGGATGGCGCAAGGAAATGACGAAGGCGGCTCATATCAGCGCCACAAGGGTCTATGACGAGCCCGGTGTGCCGCAGCGTGCGCGTCTCTTGGTGGACGCGCTGTGGCCGCGCGGAATCGGCAAGGCGGATCTGGCGCTCGACGACTGGATCCGCGAGGTCGCCCCGAGCAGGAATCTGCGCAAGTGGTTCGGCCACGATCCTGACAAGTGGGATGAATTCCGCCGCCGCTATCGCGCAGAACTGGACGACAACGAAGAGGCTGTGGAGCGCTGTCTCGCCTGGTGCCGGAAAGGCCCGGTCGTCCTGCTCTACGGCGCGAAGGATCGCGATCATAACCAGGCCGTGGCGCTGCAGGACTATCTTCGCGAGAGACTGGCGCGAGAGGACCCGACATGACGGATGGCCTGTATCCCGAGCTGCGCACCCCGCTTTGCGACCTTCTCGGCTGCGATGTGCCGATCCTTCTTGCCGGCATGGGCGGCGTGTCCCGGTGGGAGCTTGCGGCTGCCGTTGCCGCAGCGGGTGGATATCCGACGCTGGGAATGGTGCGCGAGACACCGGACCTGATCGAGCGCGAGGTTCGTGCGCTACGCGCCGCAACGGATCAACCCTTCGCGGTCAACCTGATCCCGGC
Source organism: uncultured Hyphomicrobiaceae bacterium (assembly GCA_964506885.1). Classification (GTDB taxonomy): domain Bacteria; phylum Pseudomonadota; class Alphaproteobacteria; order Rhizobiales; family Hyphomicrobiaceae; genus JAEUMD01. The sequence continues at coordinate 2,975 of CAZDNY010000450.1, forward strand.
CGCCACCGATCCGCAACTGCTCGACGCCCAGATCGACCGTTGCCTCGACCTCGGTGTCGTTGCGTTCTCGTTCTTCTGGGATGTCGTTACCGGTGCGATCGCGCGGGTGAAGGCGGCGGGCTGCCTCGTCCTCCACCAGGTCGGAACCCTTGCCGCCGCACGCCACGCCGAAGCTGCTGGCGTGGACGTGCTCATCGCGCAGGGCATCGAGGCCGGCGGTCATGTCCACGGGCGCACCGGCGTCTTCGCCCTGACCGCGGAGATCTTGGCCGAGACCCGACTTCCGGTCGTGGTTTCCGGCGGCATCGCCGACGGCAGGGGACTGGCCGCCGCGCTCGCCATGGGCGCGGCCGGTGTCCACTGCGGTACCGCCTTCCTGGCGACCGCCGAATCCTTC
>CAZDNY010000451.1:0-3362 GCA_964506885.1 uncultured Hyphomicrobiaceae bacterium
GGCTGGGGTTTGCAACACCTTACCTTGCCGGATTGCGGCGCGAGGCGAGCCATGTCGCGGCGCTGATGCCGGCGGGACAGGGGGCGCTGGTTTGGCCGCGCGAAGGGGGTGTGCTGACGGCCTTGGCGGAAGAAGACAAGCTGCCATTGCCGGATGCTTGCGTGGACAAGCTCCTGGCGGTGCACTGCCTGGAGAACGCGGAGCGGGTGCGGCCGATGCTACGCGAAATGTGGCGGGTGCTGGCTCCGCAGGGCAGCCTGATCGTTGTGGTGCCGAATAGGCGGGGCTTGTGGGCGCGGCTCGACACGACGCCCTTCGGGCAGGGACGGCCGTATAGTGCGCGGCAGTTGGAGCGGCTGCTTCTCGACGCCCTGCTGACGCCGGTCGACTGGGCGAGTGCGCTCTACATGCCGCCCTTCAACCGGCAGCTCGTGGTGCGTTCGGCGGGGGCATTCGAGAAGCTGGGGGCTCGGCTGACGCCCGTTTTTGCCGGCGTGGTGATCGTGGAGGCCAAGAAGGACGTGGAAGCGCGGATCGGCAAGCTGGTACGCGCGCCGGTGGTGGGCGAGGTGGCGGCTGCCCGGGGGCGGTGACGCGCTGAAGCCACACTTGCGGCAAAGGGTTGTGAAAACCGGGCGCTGCAGCTTGTAGCGGCTCGGGGACGCGGTTATTTCCTGAACTATCGCCGGTGTGAGGTTTTTTCCGCTGGCGCGCAGTCCGCGTGATCCGACGACAAACGAGGGGCCGCATGATTTCCGCCATCGTCAAGCCGACACTTCTGGCTGCCACCGCCACGGCCCTTTTCTGCGGTCCAGTCGTGGCCCAGAGCTGGAGCGAGCGCGGCCCGGTTTTCGAAAGCGACGTCAAGCGGAAGCAGGAGCAGCTCGAGGCCAAGCGCGAAGAGCGGCGCAAGCGCTACAAGCCGGTCGTCTATCCCAAGTACATGCAAGGCGGCGAGCGGCCTGATATTCAGCCCGTCGAACCGCCAATCGTCTATCTCGACCGCGACGAGGATCCCGGTTCGATCATCATCGATACGCAGGCGCGCAGCCTCTACTACGTGTTGCCCGGCAAGAAGGCCTACCGTTATCCGATCTCGGTCGGCCGCGAAGGCTTCACCTGGACCGGGACGGAGCGGATCAGCCGCATCGCGTCGTGGCCTTCGTGGACGCCGCCGCCGGAAATGCACAAGCGCGTGCCGGGCCTGCCGATCACGGTGACGGGCGGTATGAAGAACCCGCAAGGCGCGCGTGCGCTTTATCTGGGGAGTACCGTCTACCGCATCCACGGCACCAACAACGACCGCAGCGTCGGCCGGGCCAATTCGTCGGGCTGCTTCCGCCTGAAGAACGAGCACGTCGTGCATCTGGCCTCGATCGCGAAGGTGGGGACGAAGGTGAGCGTGATGCAGTCCTATCCCGGCGGGGTCAGCGAGAGCCTGCCGCTGACGTCGCTGTTCAGCTTCTTCGGCGGCGATGAGCCCGAGGCCAAGAAGTCGGCGACGAAGTCCAAGCGCAAGCGGACTGTGAAGAGGAAGCCCGCACCCAAGAAGTCTGCTGTCGCGCCTGCATCAGCCCCCGTCCCGACCAAGCGAGCGTCGGTGGACTAGGAGCTAAGCGCCGCTGCGATAGGTGAGGTGGTGGTATTCTGCCAGATGGGTGCGCCCCTCGAGATTCGATGTTGTCGGCGTCGACGCTGCCGGGAGATCGGCACTTTGATGCTCGACCGCCCCGCGCTCGAAACTTGTGGATAAGTCTCTGCGCAGCCAATCTCTCACACTGCTTCATCGCCGCGCTCACATGAGGCGACTGCCTCTTGCCCCCGCTGAAACAGGATGCATTGGCCATTCAAAATTGGTCGCGCGTGCAGCAGGTTAATTCGCTTAAAGCACTTGCTGCGTAAGAGATCACGTGGATCGTGCGACTTATGGTCGATAGCTGAGCGGCTACCCGCAACTCACCAGCTATTCTTCCGAACACAGAGTCCCTACAAGAATGGGGTTGTTGTTGCGCTGTGCGCGAAGGCTCGTCGGGCCTAGCCGGACCCAGTGCCGGACCCCAGTGCCAGAACGAAGTGGCACGGTCCAAACCGCGCAGTTGTGTGTCAGTTTTTTGGAGTTGTCTTTGCCATGTATGCCGCATCGATCGCCACGGTGGAACGCAATCCCCTGGTCCAGTTTGGACCAATGAGCGGTGCCGACGATGCGTTCATGGCGATCGATTGCAGTGAAGTCTCCGTGGTGCGGCTACGCTTCGAGCCTGGCCAGACGCTTTTTGAGGCCGGCGAGCGTGCGGTGAGCTGTTACGTCTTGATGCGCGGCAGCGTGGCGATCTCATTCGGTGATCGCGGCGCGCCGCGCTACGCTTCTCTCAGCAAGCCGGGCACGGTCTTCTTTTTCGCTTGCGGCGATACACACGTGGCGCGCTGCCAGTCGACGGACACATGCGAAGTACTTCGCATCGAACGCGGATGCCTGGAACGCTTGACGCAGTTGCGTCCGGCGCTGCGGACCCTGCTGCAATCGGTTCACGCGGGAGAACTGTCGCTGATCCTGTCCGCGCTGCGGCAAGGCGAGCTGGCAACATCGCCACCGGCGGAAGCGGCCGTTGCAATGGAAGAGACCCGGGGGCCAACGAGGAACTACGCGGTTGGTGAAAGGTCGTCGCATCTGGCGAGCGCTACCGTGGAAAATTGGCGGCGCGGCGCGCAGGGGGTTCGCGGAGCCTACGCCTTGACGTGAAGTCAATGCTGCACCAGCAAGAGAGGGAGTTGCGATGCTTGTTAATGGTTTCTTGTTCCCGCCATCGATTGTCGACCAGGTCAGATCGGTCCTCTCGTCCCAGCGAGAGGTTGTCGGAGCGTGGCATCAGTCGATGGAGTCGTGGTGCTCGCGGCGTGCGGACGGTGTCAATGCCGCGCTCAATCTCGGGACGGCGTTAGCTGCTGCGCAGACTCCTCAGGCGGCCATGGGCGCCTGGATGGATTGGTATGCGGGTGCCGTTGGGCGCTGGACCGATGACCTCCAGGAGCAGCTGCGGCTTGGCCAGGCGACGGTCGAAAAGATGCTGCCCGTCGTACCGGTGCATTCTCCTGGCGCCAATTCGCCATCGAAGTCCACTTCAGGCATTGATCCTGTAATGCGCAACAGCCAGCCGTTGTCGGAATTGCCGGTGCACGGGAGTTGGGCCATACAGCCGGATCGCAACCAAGCGGCCTAGGCTTGCGCAAAAAGTTCCACTCGAGACGCGCGTCCCTCGCGCGCCTCGAGCGGTGGCCGAACTTCCCCACCCCCCGGATAGTCCGGATATAACTGAGGCATCCCCGCACCTCAGTTGCAGCCGGAACCCCTCGCGAGGGGTTCC
>CAZDNY010000452.1:0-3325 GCA_964506885.1 uncultured Hyphomicrobiaceae bacterium
CATGCAGCACTCGGCGTCGGCGGCGACGTTGTCCGTGCCGACGGTGTCGGCGTCGAACTGGGTGAACTGGCGGAAGCGGCCGGGGCCGGGCTTTTCGTTGCGGTAGACGATACCGGTGGCGTAGCGGCGGAAGGGCTTGGGCAGGCTCTGATAGTTCTCCGCCACGTAGCGGGCGAGCGGCGCGGTCAGGTCATAGCGCAGCGACAACCACTGGCCATCGTCATCGGTGAAGGAGAAGACGCCCTCGTTGGGCCGGTCCTGGTCGGGCAGGAACTTGCCCAGCGCGTCGGTGAACTCGATCGCCGGCGTTTCCAGTTGTTCAAAGCCGTAGGTTTCATAGACACGGCGGATCGTCGCCAGCATCGCGCTGGTGCGCGCAAGTTCGGCGGCGCCGACGTCGCGAAAGCCTTTCGGCAGCCGCGCCTGGGGCCCGGCAACTTTTTTCTCTTTGGCCATGATCGGGGGAGCGCCTCGCTCTGGGGCTTGCCGACGGGAAGTGATTTGGCCCGCTTATAGCGGATCAGGCCCCCGTATGAAAGGCGCCGCACGGCCCGTTTTGAGAGGTGTGCAGCGGCTCAATCCGAGGCGCCGGCCGGGCGGCGCAAATGCTTGATTTTATGGGTGATGGCGCGAAGGTTCTGATTGCTGCGCAAGCGCTGCCGGACAGCCAGCGACCATGCGGCAGGGCGGGCACGCCATGTCCGGGCTATGGCGACATCGACGAGGGGCGCTGTCTGGCAGCCGATCCAGCGTTTGAAAGGATAGTCGCCGATGCCCAGATCGAACGTGCGCACACCTTGGGCGACAAGAGCCCGCATGGCGTCCAGCACGATCATGCGACCAGGGGAGACCTGGCGCCATTTCTCGCCACCGTCGGCAATGCGGATCAGCGTGAACGTGTCATTCGCGGTGACGCCCAGCAGCACCGCCGCCATCTCGCCGCCGACGCTCAGGGTGAAGATGCTCGCCTCTCCGGTTGCGGCCGTATCGTGGAGCAGTGCGCGGTAGAAGCGCGAATTTTCCGCAGAATCCAGCACGTAGTCGTGGCCGGCGCTGCGGTGGCGTTCGGACTGCCAAGCCTCGAGTTGGCGATACGCCGCATCGATCTCGTCGGGCGTCGTTGCACGCGAGAAGACGACGTTGCCGATGTCCTCCATGCGGCGACGGGCGCGCTCGGCCTCCTTGCGGTATTTCTTGCCGCGGGTGGCAACGAAGGCCTCGACCGTGGTGTCGATGTGCAGCCAATTCCGGTTGAGGCGACTGGAACGGGCGGCTTCGTGAAGGCTCAGTGGGTTGGGCCGGTCACCGATCTGTCGCGGCATCTTCTCGAAGCGGATGAGATCGACGCCTGGGAGTGCACGCAAGAGTGCGGCATAAAGATTGGTAACGGACTGTGCATCCGTCGGGGCTCCCGGGCCGATCCAGGGGGCGCAATAGTCCGACAGGCCGAGGTCGGCGATGCTTGCGACGACGAGCGGGCCGCGTCGGCCGATCAGGAGCGGCAAAGCAAGGACGAACTGGCTGCTGCGCGCCTCGCAAACCGTGAGAAGCAGCTTCGAGACCTGATGAGCAGGCGCCACGTTGTCAAAAAGCGCTCTCAGCCAGGGCAGCGACTGGAACGCCGTCGGCACCAGCACGTCCGGCTTGGCGGCCAAGGCTGATAGTTCGGGCAGCACCTCTCCGGCCGTTGCCGTATGGACCACGTAGCGAATGGGCAATGTGGTGACCGGGTCGCCCACGATCGATCCGTCGGGGCGCACGACCACGATCATCGCGGCGGGGCTCATGTCACTCGGCCGCCTGGCGGGGGATGTCGACAACCTCGCCGGGGCGTTCGTCATCGAGCCGGAACTCGATCGGGCGGCGCTGCTTGCGCTCCTTTTTCAAAAACCCCGCGCGGCGCACGCCGGCCTGCAGTGCCGCCTTGGCCCAGAACCCTGGACCGGACGTGGCGATGCTCGTGGGGTTGAGGCCCAGCTTGTGGCGCAGGATGCCGTTGGCCATGTTGATCATCTGGCGGCGGCGGATCGCCTCGGTCCAGTACTCGGTGGTCATGGAGACGTTGAGGCAGTCGAGGTTTTCAACGCGGTGCGGTGCGTTGAGCGGCCAGTGCAGCATCTCGCCGCCGGAAATCTCGAAGACGGTGGCGTGCTCGTCGTACCAGGGCTCGTAGGGGATATCGACCTCGACCTCGAACAGCGCGATGCGCTCCAGTTCCTCGAAGGTGAGGAACGGAGCCTTGTCGGGATAGAGGTAGACGCGCTTGGTGCCGTGGATCTGCCAGAGCGACTGGCCCGGCAGGTCCATGTGGTAGTAGACCTGGGCGTTGGGCGAGGAGATGAGGATGCCGGACGTGCGCGCGTACGTGTCGTAACCGGGCACGTTGTGGCGCACTTCCTCGAAGATCTCGTCGAGGATGTCCTTGTAGCGTTTGTCGACCTGACCGATGTTGCGCAGGTTGAGCCACATGCGGCCCTTGGCAATGGCGTCGATCACCTGATGACCCGACATCGAGCCGATCTCGCCCTCGCGCCACAGCCGGCGCTCTTTCTGGGCGCCCATGTGGACGAGCGCGTACTGCTCGCGCGGATACCTGTCGATCAGGTCGGCGAGCGCATCCATCGAATAGAGCGGATGCTCGTGGAGGCGGTGCTGCAAGCGCAACGGCGCATTGCCCCAGGCCTTGGTGTGCTCGGGAGACCAGTTGGTGAAAATCGGCTCGGACATGACGCTTTGGACCTGATCAGTTTGGCGTATTCGATAACCCATTTGCGGACACGCGGCGCCTCGTTTCGAGACAGGACCTGTCCGGCGGCGCGGCAGACCGCGACTGTTGCCGCCGTGCCCGCACCGCGCGACACGACCCGTGCAAGGCCTGCGCCAGCTACGAGTCTGCGGCGGCAGCGACGCAGCGGCTTCATCCGCACACCAAGAATTAGCGCACAAGCGGCTCAATTGTCACGGGTTTCTACTGCAGCGGTTGCGCACATCCCGCGCCTGACAGACCTTATGACTGCGGGCACGTTTCTGCGCGAGACCCGCATCGCGGTCAGGCGCTTTGCCCGGGACGCGGCGGAGGATGGCCGAAGGGCCGCAAGGAGCGCGCATATGCGGTGCGGGCGGGGACCGTGACAATGTCGCGCTCGGGCCAGCGCAACGCCGTCAACTTGCCGCCGAAGCAACAACCGGTATCGATGCACAGGGTGTTGTTGACCCAATCGGCCTGCGGCACGGGCGTATGCCCGTATATGACGGCGGCGTCACCCGCATAGTCGAGCGCCCAGTGATAGCGGACCGGCAGGCCGGAGGGGTCGCGACCGCCCGG
>CAZDNY010000453.1:0-3311 GCA_964506885.1 uncultured Hyphomicrobiaceae bacterium
AGCTCTTCCATGACCTTCTCGACGTGAATGGCTACGCAACCGTTCAGACGCGCAATGGTCTGGAGGTTCTTGATCTGGCGCGCAAGCACCGTCCCGACCTCATCTTGATGGATATACAATTGCCTGAGGTTTCGGGGCTCGATGTGACACGTTGGCTCAAGGAGGACCCGCAGCTCGCGCGTATTCCGGTCGTGGCCGTCACGGCGTTCGCCATGAAGGGGGATGAGGAACGGATCCGCTCGGGCGGGTGCGAGGCCTACATTTCCAAACCGATCTCGGTGGTCACGTTTCTCGAAACGGTCCGTCGTTTCATCGGCGACGCATGACGCGGATTCCTGGAGAAGTTAGGCGTAAGACATGACGGCCCGCGTCCTCGTAGTTGATGACATTCTGGCAAACGTGAAGCTGCTGGAAGCCCGGCTGGCGGCGGAATACTTCGACGTGCTTTCTGCATTCAGCGGTCAGGAAGCGCTCGACGTTCTGGCGCGCGAGCGCGTCGATGTCGTGCTGCTCGACGTCATGATGCCGGGCATGGACGGTTTCGAAGCGTGCCGCAGGATCAAGACCGATCCACGGACACACCACATCCCCGTCATCATGGTGACGGCGCTGGACCAGACGTCTGACAAGATCCAGGGCCTGGAAAGCGGCGCAGACGATTTCCTGACCAAGCCGGTCGACGATATCGCGTTGATCACGCGCGTGAAGAATCTGGCGCGTCTGAAGACGCTGAACGACGAAATGCTGATGCGCGTTTCCACCAGCCGGCAATTGGGGCTGGGTGAGGATGATGCGCTCGAAAAGGCGTTGTCGGGGCGCTCCGGACGGGTGCTGGTGGTCGAGGATCATGCGCGTTCGGGCGCGCGCCTGCTGGAGCCGCTGGCCAAGGTGCACGATACGTTTCTGGAGGCGGACCCCCAGCGTGCCCTCAAAATGCTCACCGAATACGATTTCGACGTCGCCATCATCAGTCTCAGCCTGGCGAAGTCGGATGGCCTGAGGTTGTGCTCGCAGCTTCGCTCGCTCGAGCGGACCCGGCACCTGCCGCTGATCATCATGGTGGAGCCCGGCGAGGAGGCACGGCTGCTGCGCGGACTCGACATGGGCGTCAACGACTACCTGATCCGCCCGATCGACAAGCACGAACTGCTGGCGCGCGTTCGCACGCAGATCAAGCGCAAGCGTCATTCCGATTTCCTGCGCAACCGTATCGAGGAGACAGTAGAGCAGGCGGTCACCGATGCCCTGACCGGACTGCACAACCGCCGGTACATGGAAGGCCATCTGGAAACACTGGTGCGCGAGGCTGCACGTTCAGGCCGCGATCTGTCGGTGCTTGTCGCCGACATCGATTTTTTCAAGCACGTCAACGACACCTACGGCCACGATGCGGGTGATGCGGTGCTGCGTGAATTTGCCAATCGCATGCGGCGCAATACGCGCGGGATCGATCTGGCCTGCCGGCTGGGTGGCGAGGAATTCGTCATCATCATGCCCGATACCGAGATCGGTCGGGCCTACCAGATCGGTGAGCGACTGAGGGCGTGCATTGCCGCCGAGCCGTTCATCATCCATCCCCATATGGCGATCCGCGTGACGACCAGCGTGGGGCTGGCGGCGCTGGAGGCGAGCGAAGATACGCCTGCCAGCCTGTTCAAGAGGGCGGATCAGGCGCTCTATGTGTCGAAGCGATCCGGACGCAACAGAGTGTCGACTGCCGCTTAATGCAGTGGCCAGACGATCGCCTTTCTGATAAAATAAACAAAGTGTATATATATTATGGAGTTACGTTTGCACGCAGAGATGCGGCGACGCTCCTGCGAGAGCTGTTTGGAAGGTGCTCGAACGGTCGTGTTCGCGTTAACCTCGCTTGGAAAAGACAGCCTCGGAAGGCGCTGAAAAACATGAGCAACTTGCGCTTGGCCAAGCGATCTGCCAAGTTGCCGCCATTCCGTCGTGATCGAGGCTTGAGAAGGATTGGGGTCGGCTTTCCACACTGGAACCACAATCGGAGTGGACAAGCAGATTCATTCGAGTTCCCGCCAACCGGGTTCGCCGCATCTCCTGGTCTAGCGGGAAAGTCGTAATTGGTTCGGTAGCAGCTGGAGTAGCCTCCTCAACAGAGCTGCGTTTCGGGTCAGTTACGAGACCCACGGGGAGTCAACGCCCTCTTTGACTGTCCGTTGGGAAAGGCCAGGAGCTGTAGCCATCTCGGATTCATACCCCGCTGCCGAGGCGTGTTACGGTTCCTGGCCGCACCCAAACAAGTCAAACAGCGCTGAAAACCTCCCGCCTGCCGGTTCTGCTGTGAACCTGCCGGGGCAATTTCGTTCGTCATCTTAGTATCGACCACGACAGGCCTGAAAAAAGGCCGGCCCGAGCCGCGGAAGCGACGGATGGTCGGTGTCACCAAACGAACCGCTCACCCAAATCAATCACTTAATCTTTGTTTCCTTGAACTCGACGTGCTTGCGCACGACCGGGTCATACTTCTTCATCACCAGCTTTTCCGTCGTATTACGGGGGTTCTTCTTGGTCACATAGAAGAAACCGGTGCCGGCGCTCGACAGCAGTTTGATTTTCTGAACAACGGGCTTGGCCATGATCGCCTTCAATCAGGTGTGTTGGGATTTGCGCGGCAACATACTCTTCGCGGGTGCCGTGTCAAGCAAACGTCATGTGATCAGGTCGCGGCGAAAGGTTCCGCGCTGGAAACGGTAGTAGGGGACCGGGGCGGGCTCTTCCGGCGCTTTCAGGCGCTGGGCCAGATCTTCGACGACGGCGCGCGTGATATTGGGCAGATCGAGGCCGCGGATCTCGTCGAGGGTGAACCAGCCGATTTCGTGCAGTTCGTCGTCGGGCTTGCCTGTGGTGTCTGCAATATGCGTGGCGTCGGCCATGAAAAACCGGGTGTCGTAGCGGCGGGGCCGAGCGGGCGGCGTGATCGCGCGGGCAAAGAAGGTCAGTCCGGACAGGCGCGGCACCAAGCCACTCGTCAGGAAGCGCCGCCACGTCTGGTGCGTGGTCGCGCTGCGGAACGGCGTCGTGCAGGCGTCAGGGGGCGGCGCAGCGCCCACCAGCAGGCCCGCTTCCTCGAAGGTCTCGCGGATCGCGGTCAGGGCCAGGGCGCGGGCGCGGGCTGGGCTTGGCGTGCCTTTCATATCGTAGAGCAGGCGCTCGACATCGGCGCCCGGCAGGTCGTCCAGCGCGGGAATGATCCGATCTGCCCGGTCGACGCGGCCGCCGGGAAAGACGAACTTGCCCGGCAGGAAGACCTGGGTGGCCTGGCGGCGGCCCATGAGGATGCGGGG
>CAZDNY010000454.1:0-3302 GCA_964506885.1 uncultured Hyphomicrobiaceae bacterium
TATGGCACGATGCGACCACAGGCCGGTATCGACGTAGTCGACTTCGGCTACGCCCTTGCAAAGGTTCTGCGGAATGAGGGAGAACTGTGCTGTTGCCCCGCCTTGGAGGAACAATACATGATATGTCTCGGGTAGTGCGAGAAGATCTCTAATGTCATCTTCCGCCTCCTCAATGATGCGAGAGAACAGCGGGTTGGTGAATGGAAGTTCCAACAGGGAGTAGGAGCTGGCTGACAGGCGCCTGACGTCCGCCAAAACGGCTTCAATGACATCGGCAGGGAGGGGAGCAGGACCCGAAGCAAAACTGTAGCATGTCATGCGTCAGTCCTCGCATGTGTCGAGCGCGATCAGACTGCGGCGTGTGCGCCCGCGATCATGAGCACGATTGCAGCGGTCGCAAGGACCGTGTTGATGCGAGATGAGAGAAAAGTAATGCGGGTGCAGGCTAACCGCTCATCGCGGGTGGCGGGGACGAAGCCGAGCACCTTCTTCTGGTGTGGCCAAAGTACGCCCCAGAGATTGATGAGCATAATAATCGCAATCCATATGCCCGCGCCCAGAATTGCAGATGGGCCGGTCAACGTCAGAGCATCCACAACATCTCCACGCTTCCAAAGCATGAAAAGGCCCGTTGCGAGCACGACGAGCGAGGCATGGCGAAAGATTCCATGTTCCCGCTTCGAGGCTGCGATTACGACTTCTCGCACCGCATCGTCGGGATCGACAGGGACTGCGGGGCGATAGAAGGGCATTTGCACAACATTGGACCAGTTGTGGCCGATCCAAACCACCACAGCCATCACGTGAAGTATCCTGACCGCAGCATCAATCATCGGGATAGCTGTCGCTATTGGGAAATGCCCTTGGATGTCCGCACCCGCAGATCGCCTCGGTGTCTGACGAGTTTGCAATCCGCCTCATTTCGTAACGCCTGCCTTTCGGTCTCGCATGATCAAGGGCTCTTCGATCCCCTGTTCGCGACGCTTCGCTGTCTCGCTCACGATATCGTCGATGAGGTGGCGATGAGGTGATTTCCGGCACACCGGATCGGTATTGCTTGCATCGCCCGTTAGTAGGAAGGCCTGGCAGCGGCAGCCGCCGAAGTCCCTCTCCTTTTCGGCGCAGCTTCTGCAAGGTTCCTTCATCCAGCCGTCGCCTCGGAACTTCATGAAAGCGGGGGAGCTGCGCCAGATCCAGTCGAGCTTGTGCTCGCGCACGTTCGGAAAGGTGATATCCTTGATGAGGCGCGCCTCCTGGCAGGGCAGCGCAGTTCCATCCGGCGCGATCGTCAGGTGAATGGCGCCCCAGCCATTCATGCAGGCTTTGGGCCTGTCGTCGAAGTAGTCGGGCACGACGAAGTAGATCGTCAGGCGTTTGCCAAGTCGCGCTCGCGCGCGTGCGACAGCGGCCTCGGACCGTAGAAGCTGCTCGCGCGTCGGCAAGAGCTCGGCACGGTTGATAAGGGCCCAGTTGTAATATTGCAGATTGGCAAACTCGAGGTACTCGACTCCGAGATCGGCCGCAAGATCGATCAATGCCTCCGTCTGGTCGATATTGTATCGGCTGACCGGTACGTTGAGGACCATCGGGAACCCCTCGGCCTTGAGGGCGTAGGCGATGTCGATCTTGTGCTTCCAGACGTCGAGGCCCGTCAGCTTGTGGCTCACATCGGAGTCGCAGGATTGGAGGGACAACTGGACTTGCTTGAGGCCAGCGCGCTTCAGCGAGCGAATCCGCTCCGGATCTAGCCCAACTCCGGATGTGATTAGATTGGTGTAGTAGCCGAGCTGGTCTGCGTCAGCGACGAGCTCATCGAGGTCGTTGCGCAATGTCGGCTCGCCGCCAGTGAAGCCGAGCTGCAGCGAACCAAGTCGGCGTCCCTCACGCAGCAGCGCCTTCCACTCGTCGGTGGTCATCTCATTGCGATATTTGTCGAAGTCGACCGGATTCGAGCACCACGGGCACTTGAGCGGGCACTTGTAGGTCAGCTCGATGACGAGCCACAACGGCATGCCGAGACCGTCAAGACTTGGGCCTGATCCAGCCTTTGGCATATGCCAACTCCATGAATTGCATGATTTCCGCCTGGATCGGGGGATCGTCGTAACGGCTCGCCAGAACTGCTGAACCCTGGGCGATGGAAAGATCTCCTCGCGCGCAGACTTCCAGTATTTCAGCGGCGGAATCGTTGAGCTTCACGATCCCTTCGGGATAGAGGAGAACATGTGCTCTTTGCGGTTCTTCCCAGCGAAAGTGGAAATTCGGGTGCAGTTCCATGATATCGCTGGGCGTGAGGCGTTGTTCGTTCTCCATCCCGTCCTCTTGAGTGATACGGTGTACGGATTGGCCTCGAAGAAGGTGAGGGGCACGAGGCCCCTCAGTCTTTAGCGAACGTAGACGTAGGCAGTCACCTCGAACCCGAGGCGGACATCGTTGTAGTCCGGAGCGACCCAGGTCTTGGACCGCGGCGGAACGTAAACGGCTGGCTCGAGATACTTCATGCGAATTCCTCCGGATTGTTATGCTTGCGGGTGGCCAATCATGCCCGCGTCGAAACGTTCCAGCATGCATCCGGTCGTCCACTTGACTTCGGCTAAGTGCCCGAAGCGAAAGGCATGACTTCACATGAGCTTGAACGGTGCGTGATGAGGGGTGAGGGTATGAGTTCCAAAGCAGATCTCTCTGAAGAGAACGCGTCAGGAGACGTGCCGATCGGAGTTCTGACGGTTTCAGACAGGGCCTATGCCGGCATATATGAGGACCAAGGCGGCCCAGGGATAATTGCAGTGCTCAGCGATTATCTGACGACGCCGTGGCGACCTGTCGTGCGGGTTGTTCGCGACGAGAAATCAGAAATCGAAACAGCGCTTGTCGAGTTGTCCGATCGTGAAGATTGCTGCCTGATCTTGACAACAGGCGGCACGGGTCCTGCCCTGCGCGATGTGACGCCCGAAGCGACAGCGGCTGTTTGCGAGAGGATCATGCCTGGCTTCGGGGAGTTGATGCGGACAGCAAGTCTGCGCGACGTTCCCACAGCGATACTTTCGCGCCAGATCGCCGGGCTGCGCGGCAGATCACTGATCGTTAATCTGCCAGGCAAGCCCGCCGCAATCCGCACATGCCTAGATGCGGTCTTTCCAGCGGTTCCCTACTGTCTTGATCTAATTGGCGGCTACCGTCTGGAAACGGATGGGGAGAAATGCCGTGCCTTCCGACCCGCGCGGAGCACTTGAGGTGCTCGGCTCAGGATCTCAGATGCGGCTCTCGATGGTATCTGGCCATGTCGTCACCCGGCCCCCGCC
>CAZDNY010000455.1:0-3298 GCA_964506885.1 uncultured Hyphomicrobiaceae bacterium
AGATTCGTGAACAGGCGCCAACCGATATTGAGATTCTCGGCAACCTTGGCCTGGGCCACGGTTGCCTCTTCAACCCCCATCTCCTCGTTGATGTGGGACAAGGCCTCGGCATCATCCTTGGTCAGCACCATCTCTTCATTGAGAATGAGGATCAGGCGGCGACCTCCGTCCAGCTTGGCCACGCCCCGTATCTCCCGGCCATAGGTGGCAATGATGACCGGCGTTGAATCAATCAGGTTCTTGGGCACACGGAGCACTTCGCTCACCCGATCAACCATCAGCCCGACCGTTGTTCCCATGACCTCCACGATCAAGACGCGGTTGTCCCGACTAAGCCCCACCTTGATCTGCGCTTCCAGACGCGCCACCAAAGCCTGGTACTCCCGATCGGTCAGGGGACCGCCTGCATACTCGATCGCGCCCGCCACGCCGAACTCATCAAGGCCGTGCGCGATGCCGGCGCCGCCATTCGCCTCATTCCCGACGGTGACATCGCCGGCGTGATCTGGGCCACGGATCCGCGCCAGACCGGCATCGACATCTACATGGGATCGGGCGGTGCCCCCGAGGGCGTGCTCGCAGCCGCAGCGCTGCGCTGCATCGGCGGTCAAATCCAGGGCCGGCTGCTGCCCGCCAACAACGAGGAGCGCGAGCGTGCGGCCTCCATGGGCATCACCGACATCAACCGCAAGTTCACGCTCGAAGACATGGCGTCTTCCGATGTGATCTTCGCGGCCACCGGCGTCACCGACGGCTCGCTGCTCGATGGCGTCCACTTCCATGATGGCGCCGCCGACACCGAGACGGTCGTCATGCGTTCGCTGTCCAAGACCGTGCGCCGCATCCGCACCACCGTGCAGGACGTCGACACGCGTTTTCCTGCCTGAGACGGCGGGCAACCCGCCACCGGTTCGGCCACGCCACCGGGCCGCACGCACCCGAGCAACGCACCCCAGAGCACATAACGCCAACCGAAGACCTGCTGCCTCGGGACGCGCCTCGACAGTTGCCGATCGCGGGTGGCGGCCGGCACAGTCCCGCTGAGGCTTCACCGATGTGTCAGCCACATCGGGCGCACAATTCACCCATCACGGACGCACTTGCGCACCGCATGGTTCCGGCCGCGCCCTGCCGTGCCGAACCGCCTGCATGCCAGTTCTGAAAACCGGCATGCGATATCTCAATCGCATCAGTAGCGGCGGATGAGCCCGACCAGCCGGCCCTGGATGTCGACCTGATCGGGACCGAAAATGCGCGTCTTGAACTCCGGATTGGCCGCTTCCAGGGCGATCGTCGTGCCCTTCTTGCGCAGCCGCTTGAGGGTCGCTTCTTCCTTTTCGACCAGCGCGACGATGATGTCGCCGTTTTCCGCCGTATCGCAGCGCCGGATGATGACCGTGTCGCCGTCGTGAATGCCCGCCTCGATCATCGAATCGCCTTTGACTTCGAGCGCGAAATGCTCGCCGTTCGTCAAGAGATCGGGTGGGCAGGCAATGTCGTGGGTGTGGTTCTGGATCGCGCTGATCGGTGTGCCCGCCGCAATGCGGCCCATGACCGGCACCGAAATGGTGCGCGAATCGATTGCCACCGAACTCGGTTGGGCGACATCTCCCTGACGCCGTCCGCTGCCCTCGATGACGCTGGGCTGGAACCCGCCCTTGCGCGGGGCGCTGTCTCCCCCCTCGGGCAGCTTGATGACCTCGATGGCGCGCGCCCGGTGCGGCAACCGGCGGATGAAGCCGCGTTCGACCAGCGCCGTGATCAGCCGGTGAATGCCCGACTTCGATTTCAGATCCAGCGCGTCCTTCATTTCGTCGAACGAGGGCGGCACGCCGTCGGCCTGCATGCGCTCATGGATGAAAAGCAGGAGTTCTTTCTGTTTTTGCGTGAGCATCACGCCTCCGCGTTGTTTGCGGCCCGTCCCCGCGGGCCTTCCCTCGGCCGCCGTTCCACCAGCATTGGGTCATCGAGCCCACTGCCACTGACGGCACAAACCATGAACGTACACTACGCGTTCCCGAGGTGTTCCGCAAGGGGCTATCCGCAGAAAACGGAAAAATGCGCTTCAGAAGTCGAGCGGCAGTGTATCGACGGCTTCTCCGGCGGGCAGGGCCGGGGCATTGGGGGCGCGCACGATCAGGCAGTCGGCGGCGGCCAGCGGCGCGATTAAGGAACTGTCCTGGCTGGCAATCGAGCGCACGCACGGCCGCCCTTGCTGATCGGCGACGCGGTGCGCGCGCATGTAATGCGCCCGTGGCCCGTTGGCACCCAGCGGTTCGGCAAGCGTTGCCGGTACGGGATGGGCACTCTGGTCCGGCCGCCCCAGCATCCGCACAATGAGCGGCACGGCAAACACGCGCGTGCAGATCATGGACGAGACCGGATTGCCCGGCACGCCCAGGATGATCTGGCGGTCGCGGTGGCCGAAGATCATCGGCTTGCCCGGCCGCATCGCGATCTTCCAGAAATCGAGCGTCATGCCCGCTGCCTTGAGCGCGGGAATGACGAGGTCGTGGTCACCGACCGAAGCCCCGCCGATTGTGATGATCACATCGGCATCATCAGCAGCCGCGAGCTTTTCGCCCAGGCTATCGAGCCGATCGCGGGCGATACCCAGCAGTTGCGGCTGCGCGCCAAACGCCGACAGCATCGCCGCAAGCCCATAGGGGTTTGACGAAATGATCTGGTCGGCCCGCGGCGTCTCTCCGGGCAGCACCAGTTCATCCCCCGTGGCCAGGATCGCCACCTTCGGCCGTCGCGCGCACGACACCTGCGCATGGCCCATGGCGGCCGCCAGCAGCACGTCGCGCGACGTCATCCGCTGGCCGGCTCTCAGCACCGCTTCGCCTTGCGAAAAATCACCGCCGCGCTTGCGGATGTGTGCCGGGTCGGGCGTGCCATCGACAACCCGAACGCTCCGCCCGTCCGCCTCCACGTTCTCCTGGATGACGATCGCATCGGCACCTTCGGGAACCGGCGCGCCGGTGAAGATGCGCACAGCCTGCCCCGCGCCGACGCTGCCGCCGAACGCATGGCCGGCAGCCGATTCCCCGATCAGCTCGAGCGCTGCCGGCAGCGTCGCCACGTCCGCTGCGCGCACCGCATAGCCGTCCATGGCCGAAGCGTTGAACGGCGGCTGCGTCAGGCGTGCGGTGACATCGGCTGCCAACACCCGGCCCGCAAGCTCATCGAGCCCGACTGTCTCGGCGTCGACCGGGCAGGCTTTCGCGAGAATGCGCTGCAGAGCCTCTTCGACGGACAACAGCGCCATCTCAAGCTTTCGCCTTCTTCTTTGCGG
>CAZDNY010000456.1:0-3281 GCA_964506885.1 uncultured Hyphomicrobiaceae bacterium
CGGTCACCTTGGCGCCCGGGGCGAGGCCGATATCCAGGGCCGCCTCCTGCTTGATGAGGCTGCGCACGATCGGCCCGTAGCTGAGCTGCGGGATCGGCAGCTTCGTCACCAGCACTGCCACCAGCGCGACCGGAACCAGAAAGGCGAGCAGCACCGTGATGGCCTGCGCCGCATTCGACCACGACAGTGATCGCATGCCCCCCGCGACCAGCGTCGCCAGCGTGATCAGCGCGAACAACGGCAGCAGCGATGCCGCGGGCACTCCCGACAGCCAGGCACCCACGCCGCTGGCGATCCGCAGTTCCGCCGCGATCAGCAGGAGCAATGGGACGGAGAGGAATGCGGCAGACATCAACCGCAGAAACCGGCTTTCGAAACGCCGGCCGAGATAGGTTGGAACAGTGTAGGCGCCAAATTTGCGCAGGAAGGGTGCCAGTAGAATGGCCATCACCACGAAGCCGGCCAGACCGCCGATGGTAATCGCCAGCCCGTCGAACCCGCTGACGAAAAAGACCCCCGTCAGTGTCACCAACCCGGTCGCTCCCATCGCGGTGATGGCCAGAGCCAGTCCCGTGAAGATCGCCGGCACGCGCCGCCCTGCCGCGAAATAATCGAGCGGCTGCTGGTTCGCCGAGGCGAGCCCGATTGCACCGTAAAGCGCGACCGGACCCAGCAGCATCATCCACCGCAGGATGTGGTCGGGCATGCCGAGCTGCTCGAAGATCGCGGCCATGAAGAACAGCGCGGCCAGTGCACTCGCGAAGATGCCGAAATACGTGCCGAGACGCGGATTGACGAGGCGTGTCCGGGGCGTGAACGTCATGGTGTCTCGTCGGCTTTCTGTCGCTGGCAGCGCGGCGCTGCCGTTTGATTGGCGGTCGCAGCCGCGGCGTTGCGTTTCAGCCATAACAGTGGCTCGCGCATCGCGCGGCGATCGGGCAAGTCCTCAGGCTGGCTGGATGGGGGGACGGCACTCTGAGCCAGCGCGAAGTCTGGAGTGGGCCGGGATCTCCCCGTTTCGCTGCTTGTTCAATGCCCGCGACCGGCCGCCCCGCTGATCGTCATGTATCCTCGTGCGCGCCATGCCAGTGATCGATGGCATCCTGGCGGTTGACGAAACTGGCGACGGTCGCGACGGCGATGACGAAAATGCCGTGCGCGCTGATCATGTACCCGATCGGAAATCCCAAGAAGCGCTCGGTGTTCAGCGGTTCGCTGTAGAGCGGCAGCACGATGATGACCAAGAGGAACGGCAGGAGGCTGGCGAGCATCTGCACCTTCGTATGCCGCCAGTAGGGCTTTCGCTCTTTCCGCTCGATCATGTCGGCTCCTTGGTTTCCATCTGCGCCGCGCTGCCACCGCGGCACGCCGCACATGCTGGCATGCCAGAGGTGAGTGGCTGTGTCGTGTGGGTCTGCGGTGTGAGTCCACAACCGGGCGGTATTCTTAACATGCGCAAATGGCGAATTCCCGACTTGAAAGCTCACGCAATCCCTTGCTTAATTTCGCATCTGTGTCAGAACTGCGACGCAGAGTCGCAACTTTTGCCGAATCTGTCACCCGTCGCCTCAAGGGTCCCGCGCGTGAACGTGCCTCAATGGACCTCGACGGCCAGGGGTAGGCGCGCGCGGCTTGTGTGAGATGTTGCGCGGTGGACGCCAGGAGGTGGAATGTTATCCTACCGGATCGTGATCGTGGACGATCATCCCTTGTTCCGCGGTGCGCTCAATCAGGCCCTTTCGGCATCGCTCGATAGTTCGGAGATCGTCGAGGCCGGGTCGCTGGACGAGCTGACGCAGAAACTTGCGAACGGTCTCGATGTCGACCTGATCCTGCTCGACCTGACCATGCCGGGCGTGCAAGGCATCTCAGGCCTCGTATTTTTGCGCGGCCAGCACCCCGAGATCCCTGTCGTGATCGTCTCGGCCAATGACGATCCGGTGACCATTCGCCGATGCATGGACTGCGGAGCCTCCGGCTTTGTGCCCAAGTCCCAGCCTGTCGATCAGATCCGCTCGGCGGTCCGCTCTGTCCTCGATGGCAACATCTGGTCGCCCCCCGACGTCGATCTGTCGAGTGTTGGTGAGGATGACACCAGCGATCTCATTGCCCGGCTGTCGTCTTTGACCCCGCAGCAGGTGCGCGTGCTGATGATGCTGGGCGAAGGGCTGCTCAACAAGCAGATCGCCTACAAGCTCGGTGTGTCGGAGGCGACCATCAAGGCGCACGTCTCCGCAATCCTCCAGAAGCTCGGCGTTGATAGCCGCACCCAGGCGGTGATCGCCGTCAACCGGATCGACAACAGCTCCTGGCAGAAGATCGCCAACTAGAACCCATCGGGCGCACCAGCGCTGCGCGAGGATGCATTCCTTGTCTATTCGGCTGCCGACTGCCGCCGTATCGTGAGCTGATTGAGAATGGCGCGTAGCGCCGCTGCCTTCAGCGGCTTCCTCAGCAAAGAAAGCTCGTGGGACTTGACCTCGCGCTGCACCTCCAGCGAGTGATCGGCCGTGATGATGATGGCTGGGATGGTCCGGTCGAGCGTCTTGCGAAGTCTCAAAACGGCGTCGACACCGGTACCGCTGTCGAGATGGTAATCGGCCAGCACGATGTCGGGTGAGAACTGCGTCTCTGACAGCATCGACAATGCCCCCTGGCTGCTGGGCGCCGTGCGCACGTTGCAGCCCCACCCGGTCAGCAGCGCTTCCATGCCAGACAGCACCGCCGGCTCGTTGTCGATGCACAGGACGCAAAGTTCCGACAGGCCGCCCTGCCGCTGCGGCTGCACCTGTTCGACCTGGGCAGCCGCGCGCCCTTGCGCGCGCGGCACCCGCACCGCGAAAGTTGACCCGCGGCGCGGCACCGAAACCAGATGAATCCGATGATCGAGGATGCGACAGATGCGCTCCACGATCGAGAGCCCGAGCCCCAGCCCGCGCACGTTCGAGCCTGGCCCTTCAAGCCGCTGGAATTCCTTGAAGATGACCCCCTGCTTGTCCTGCGGAATGCCTGGACCGGTATCGCACACCTGGATTTCGACGTCGCCATTGCGCCGGCGCGCGCCAAGCAGGACGGTGCCCTCGCGTGTGTATTTGATCGCGTTGGCGACCAGGTTCTGCAGGACACGCCGCAGCATCCGCCGGTCCGAACGCAGCCAGACCGTCGTTGGCGCGGCCTTCAGCTTCAAGCCTCTCTCGCGTGCCAGCGGTTCGAACTCGACGAGCAGTTGCGAGAACACCTCTGCGAGAGGGAACTCGGAGATGTCGGGCTCCATGCGTCCC
>CAZDNY010000457.1:0-3280 GCA_964506885.1 uncultured Hyphomicrobiaceae bacterium
CCGAAGCCGTCGACGATGGTCATGCCGGGAACGGGCGAAACCGCCTCGGGCAGACGCGCGGGCGGTGCACGCTCCGCGGCAGGAGAGGAAACGATCGAGCCATCGCGGCCGATCACCATGGTGGAAACCTTGCGGGTGCCGCCGGACCCGGCATCGGACTCCGCGTCCGCCTCGTCCTTGGCCTTGGAGTCGGCGTCGCTCAGACGGCCCAGGATCTTGGAATCGGTGTGGGCAAACTTCTTGCCCCCCGGCTCGTCCGGCTTGATCTTGGCAGGCGCAGTGGCTTTGCGCACGACCGGAGGCTTGCCGGACGCGGACGGCGCCATGAACGTCTTGTAGCCATAGGCGAGGCCGCCGCCGATGCCGATCGCCACGACCAGCGCCGCCGCCATCTTGACGAGGCGTGAGCGGCCCGACGGCGCGTCATCTTCGTACGCCATTTCCTCAGGATCGTAGTCGTGATCGTCGTAATCCTGCTGAGCGGCGCCGGCTGGTGCGTAGCCAGGATCGGCCGGCCCGAAACCCGGGTCGGCGGCGAACTCCTGCGGCTGCCCCGCGGCATTGCCGAACTCGGGGTAAGGCGCACCGGCGTCGCCATAACGGGGATCGGCGTACCCGTAAGCCTGGGCGTCGTAATCGGGATTGGTGTAGCCGCCGGGTTGTCCATAGCCCTGCTGCTCATAACCTTGCGCGGGTGGATAGGGCGCGGGCTCGTAGCCCTGCTGCGGCCACGCCGGCTCCTGATGCGCGTAGACCTCGTCGGCAGGCGGCTGCGGCCAGCCGGGCTGTTCGGCTTGATAGGCAGGTGACTGATCGTAGGTGGCGCCGCGCAGATGCGGTGGCGCATGCGCGGCCGGCGGCCCCGGAGGCTGATAAGGATCACTTGCTGCGGGCTGGCCATAGCCAGCGTCATAGGCTGCTGGATCGACTGGCGGGGCGGCGTTCGCGTGCTGCGCGGGTTGTGTGCGGGTGGCATAGCCGGCGCGATGCGCGGGTTGTGCCGGGGCAGGCTCGTGTTGCGGCCAATGCCCGCCGGCGTGCTGGTCCCAGCTCTGCTCACCGCCGTGCGCCATCGGCGCAGGACGTGGGTCGTCGGCATACTGCGGCGGCTGCGGCGGCTGATAGGGCTCGAATTGAGGCGCGTAGCCCGACTGCTGCGGCGGATGAGCATAGCCACCCTGCGGCGGCGCATGAGCATAGCCGCCCTGCGGCGGTGGGGCAGCGTAGCCCGGCTGCTCGGGATAACCTTCCGGACCGTACCCATAGTCCGGCTGCGGGCCGCCCTGCGCCGTCTGGTTGGCATAGGGATCGTAGCCTTCGGGCAGCTGATAGGGATCGTACTGCCCGGGATAGGCTTGCTGCTGGGCGGGAGCAGCACCTTGGGCATGCGGGTGACGGCGGACCTGATCCTGGCGCGACGCGGCCGGCGCCTCGTGTGGCTCGGGCCACCTCGGGGCGTTATGCGCGGGTCCGGTGTTGCGTGCCATGATTGAAATATCCCCAGCCCTCACGGGCATCAAATCACCTCAGAATCGCGACTCTACCGCATTGCGTCGGGGGCCTCGACGCCGAGAACAGCCAATCCTGAGGATATCACCCGTTGCGTTGCCGCGACGATGGCCAAACGCGCCGCGGTCACATCCCTATCGTCTTGTTGGATAAAGCGTAATTGTGGCGAATCGTTGCCTCGCGACCACTGCGCATGGAGTGCGGATGCGAGCTCGTAGAGGTAGAAGGCGAGGCGGTGTGGCTCGTGCGCCCGGGCCGCCCCGCTCATCATGCGCGGGAACGCGGCCAAGCGCTTCATCAGGTCGATTTCGCCTGCGTTATCAAGCTTCGACAGATCGGCATTTTTCACCTCGGCGCAGTCGGGCGCGAGCCCGGGGAAGGCCTCTGCCGCGTTGCGGAACAGCGAAGCGGCACGTGCGTGCGCATACTGAACGTAAAAGACGGGATTGTCTTTGGACTGCTCGGTGACCTTGGCGAAGTCGAAGTCGAGCGGTGCATCGTTCTTGCGATAGAGCATCATGAAGCGGACCGGATCGCGGCCGACCTCGTCGACCACGTCACGCAGCGTGACGAACGTGCCGGCGCGCTTCGACATCTTGTAGGGCTCGCCGTTCTTGTAGAGCTTGACGAGCTGGCAGACCTTGATGTCGAGGTCGGCCTCGCCGCCTGAGAGAGCCGCCACGGCCGCCTTCATGCGCGGGATGTAGCCGATGTGGTCGGCGCCGAAGACGTTGACGAGGTGGCGGTAGCCGCGCTGCAGCTTGTCGTAGTGATAGGCGATGTCGGACGCGAAGTAGGTATAGGAGCCATCCGACTTCTGCAGGGCGCGGTCGATATCGTCCCCGAAGTCGGTGGACTTGAACAGAACCTGCTCGCGCTCCTCCCACTCGTCCTCGTCGTGGCCTTTGGGCCTGGGCAACTGGCCTTTGTAGATGAGCCCCTTGGCGCGCAGGGCCTCGATCGCCTCGGCGACGCGGTCGCGTCCGTTCTGCTTCAGCGAGGCTTCGGAAAAGAAGACGTCGTGGTGGATGTTGAGGGCGGCCAGATCCTCCTTGATCATGGCCAGCATGGCGGCAATCGCCCGCTCGCGCACCAGCGGCAACCAGTCGGCCTCCGCGCGCTCCTTCAGCTTGTCGCCGAACTCTTCAGCAAGCGCCTCGCCGACCGGCTTGAGATAGTCACCCGGATAGAGCCCTTCGGGGATCGCGCCGATGTCCTCACCCAGCGCCTCGCGGTAGCGCAGGAAGGCGGAGCGCGCCAGCACGTCGACCTGGGTGCCGGCGTCGTTGATGTAATACTCGCGCGTGACATCGTAGCCGGCGAACTCCAGCAGGTTGGCCAGCGCATCCCCGAAGACCGCACCGCGGCAATGGCCGACATGCATGGGTCCCGTGGGGTTGGCGGAGACATATTCGACGTTGACCGTGCCGCTGGAAGCGGGTGCGCCACGGCCATAGTCGGCTGCCTGCTTTTCGATCTGGCGTATGACGTCCTGCCAGAATGCCGGCTTGAAGGTGAGATTGAGGAAGCCCGGTCCGGCGACGTCGACCCTGTCGATGATCGCTTCGCCCGACAGCTTCTCCTTCAAGCCTTCGGCGATGTCGCGCGGCTTCATGCGGGCTGCCTTGGCGAGCACCATGGCGGCATTGGAGGCCAGATCGCCGTGGGTGGGATCGCGCGGGAACTCAACCTCGAGCGCGGGCACCTGCAAATCGGCCGGCAGGGTGCCCTCCGCTTTCATGGCGTCGAGCGCTTTCATGACGAGGGACTC
>CAZDNY010000458.1:0-3272 GCA_964506885.1 uncultured Hyphomicrobiaceae bacterium
GGTCGCGGCCTGACGCGTGAACGCATCGGCCTTCGGCGAGGCGGCGACGCGCGCCGACCAGGCGGCATGAGAGGCGGCACCGCGGGCGGCGATCGCACGCCACATGTCCTTCACATCCTCGGGGATGACGAAGGGTTCATAGGACCAACCGAGCTTCGCGCGCGCACCGGCAATCTCCTCGGTGCCGAGCGGCTCGCCGTGTGCCTTGGCGGTGCCGGCACGCGTCGGTGCGCCGTAACCGATCACCGTGCGGCAGGCGATCATGGAAGGCTTGCCGTTCTCGGCGCGTGCCACGGCAATCGCCTGCTCGATGGCGGCAGGATCATGCCCATCGACAGACTGCACGTGCCAGCCGGCAGCCTCGAAGCGCTTCTTCTGGTCCATCGAAGTCGCAAGGCTCGTGGGCCCATCGATCGAGATCTGGTTGTCGTCCCACAGGACGATCAGCTTGGACAGCTTCAAGTGGCCGGCCAGATCGATCGCCTCATGCGAAATGCCTTCCATCAGGCAACCGTCGCCGGCAATCACGTAGGTGTGGTGGTCGACGAGATCGGCACCGTAGCGAGCAGCCAGGAGTTTCTCAGCCAGCGCCATGCCGACGGCCGTCGAGATGCCCTGTCCCAGCGGCCCGGTCGTCGTCTCGATGCCCAGCGCATGGCCGTATTCGGGGTGCCCCGCTGTCGGGCTGCCGAGCTGGCGGAAGTTCTTCAGCTCTTCAATGCCCATGTCGGCAAAACCGAGCAGATGATGGATCGAATAGAGCAGCATCGAGCCGTGACCGGCGGAAAGCACGAAGCGGTCGCGATCGGGCCAGTGCGGGTTGGAGGGATCGACCCTCATGAATTTCGCAAACAGAACGGCCGCCACGTCCGCCATACCCATCGGCATGCCGGGATGGCCGGACTTCGCCTTCTCGACGGCGTCCATGGACAGCGCGCGCACGGCATTGGCCATCTTCTTGAGATCGAGCTGGACGGCGGGCTTGCTGTCGACTGCTGCAATATTCATCGGGTCTCTTCCTTCCGGTCAGGAGGCGCGCTTCTTCTGCTCCACCAGGCGGTGGATCATCGGCGTCAGAATGAGCTGCATGGCCAGATCGAGCTTGCCGCCCGGAACGACGATCGAGTTGGCGCGTGACATGAAGCTGTCGTGCAGCATGGAAAGCAGATAGGAGAAATCGATGCCGCGCGGGTCGCGGAAGCGGATCACGACCAGCGACTCGTCGAGCGTCGGAATCCAGCGCGCAATGAACGGGTTCGACGTATCGACCGTGGGAACGCGCTGGAAGTTGATGTCGGTGTGCGTGAACTGCGAACAGATGTAGTTCACGTAGTCGGGCATGCGGCGGAGAATCGTGTCGGTCACGGCCTCGGTGGAATATCCGCGTGCGGCCTTGTCTCGATGGATCTTCTGGATCCACTCCAGATTGATGACCGGCACGACGCCGATCTTCAAATCCGCGTAGCGGGCCACATCGACTTTGTCCGTCTTGATGGCACCGTGCAGACCCTCATAGAAGAGCAGGTCGGAATTCTCAGGGAACTCCTTCCAGTCCGTGAAGGTGCCAGGCGGCTTGCCATAAAGCTCGGCCTCGCGGTCGTCATGCACATAGTGCCTCGTCTTGCCCCGGCCGGTTTCACCGTACGTGCGGAAGACGGCCTCGAGTTCCTCAAACAGGTTCGCCTCGGGTCCGAAGTGGCTGAAGCGGTGGTTGCCGGCCGCTTCGGCCTTCAGCTGGGCTTCCTTCATCGCGGCGCGGTCATAGCGATGGAAGGCATCGCCCTCGATCGCGGCGTGCGTCACGCCTTCACGGCGAAAGATCTGCTCGAAGGTGTGCTTGACGGTCGAGGTGCCCGCGCCCGAAGAACCCGTGACCGATATGATGGGATGTTTGATCGACATGTCCTACCCCATCAAATCCGGAACAGGCCGCGCTCGGCGAACAGCGGCGCTGAGCGTTGGCGGCTTGGTGCTTCGGAGTGATAGCGCGCCACGCGATCGACCTTGTCGGCCGAACCGAAGACGAATGGAATGCGCTGGTGCAGACTGGTGGGCACCAGATCAAGGATGCGATTGACGCCGTCGGTTGCTGCGCCGCCGGCCTCCTCGAACAGAAGCGACATCGGATTGGCTTCGTAGACGAGCCGCAGGCGGCCGTTCTCGTAGCCGCTGCGGGCATCGCGCGGGTAGAGGTAGATGCCGCCGCGCGCCATGATGCGATAGGCCTCGGCGACCATCGAAGCGACCCAGCGCATGTTGAAGTCCTTGCCGCGCGGGCCGGCCGCCCCAGCGATGAGGTCGTCGATGTAGTCGCGGATCGCATCGGGCCAGTGGCGATAGTTGGAGGCGTTGATCGCGTATTCGTTGCGGCCCTCGGGAATCTTCACGCTCGCCTTCGTCAGATAGAACGTCCCCTCCTGCGGATCGAGCGTGAAGATGTGCGTGCCCTTGCGCAGCGTCAGAACCAGTGCCGTCTGGGGGCCGTAGATGAAAAATCCCGCCGCGAGTTGCTCGCGTCCCGGCTGCAACAGCGCCGTTTCGATGCCGCCGGTTCCGGAAGCCGGAACGGGAAAGATCGCAAAGATAGTACCGATGGATAGGTTGGTATCGATGTTGGATGACCCATCGAGCGGGTCGATCGCCACCGCGAGCGGGCGCGAAGCGTCGAGCACCTCAGCCGCATCATGCTCCTCCGATCCCACCACGGCGACGGGTGATTGCTGGAGGCTGGAGCTGAAAAGGTTGTGCGCCTCCAGGTCGAGACGCTTTTGCTGATCGCCGCTGCCGCCGCCGCCGGTCAGTTCGCCCATATCGGACAGAAGCGGACCCACCGCGATCTTGGCGGCCAGTTGGCGCGCCCCGTCTGCCAGCGCCAGGACGGTCTTGACGACATCCTCACGGCCGCCGGCCTTGTGCCAATCGGCCAGATGCAATTCGAGTGTTTCAGAAGCGTTGCCCAAAGCGGTCTCCTCGTGCTGCCGGCCTGTCTCGTTTTTTCACGGACTTTGGTGCCGACTGTTCCCACCCGTTCGGGTGGTGTGTTTGACCCGACCATACGAGTGGCTGGCGCTGCGAGCAAAACTGAATTATCTTTGCCGCATGAAAAGTAAAACTTTACGCAAGCCGCTCGCTGGCATCACCCTGAAGCAACTTCGAGCGCTAACTGCCGTCGTCGAAGAGGGCAGCAACGCGGCCGCTGCAGGGCGGCTCAATGTAACGCCGCCGGCGATTGCGCTGCAGCTGAAAATTATCGAGGAAGAGGCCGGTTTACC
>CAZDNY010000459.1:0-3255 GCA_964506885.1 uncultured Hyphomicrobiaceae bacterium
CGGCAACGAGCCGCTTCTGAATGTTCCGTTTGGGCGTACCGACAAGATGTTCAGCGGCGAAAACCTGCTCCTTCGTTGTGATGTCGTCCTCAGCCCCGGCGAGCAGGTAGAGCGGGGCGGTGATGTCCCGGAGCGCCAACCGGCGGCCAAGCCCGACAAATTCACCCTTGGCGAAACGGTTCTTCTGGAAGAGATCACCGATGGCCTGCAGGTAGTAGCGACCCGGAAGATCGATGGGGTTTTCATACCAGCGCTCGAATTGCTCGGTGCGCTCGATGTAGGATCGATCCTCTATGTGCTCGTATAGGTCGATGAATTTGCCGAGGTAGCTCTCACCGGGGTGCATATTCTTCCAGCCGGCGAGCATGTATTGGCCCCGCATGCGGCCGCCACCCGACTGTACCATCTCCTCGTAGAAGCTCAGCGGCAGCTCATGAGCCAGACGCCTTATGGGTCCGTCCCCGGCGTCGGTGTCAATCGGGGAGCCGGCCAGCACGAGACTCCCGACCTTCGACGGAAAGCGGGCCGCGTACATCGCGGACATCCATCCTCCCTGGCACAGCCCGACCAGATTGACGCGCCCGCCCAGGTCGTCGACGGCTGCATTGATCTCGGCCAGATACTTGTCGATGTCGTAATCGCGCATCTCGCGGGTTGCAGCTTTCCAATCGGTTACGAGAACCCGCTTGTTGCCGGCGGCGACTAGCGTCTCGACGAGACTCTGTCCCGGCGCATAGTCGGCAATCGTTGCTGTGTGGCCCGCATAAGGCGCATCGATTAGTGTCGCAATGTCGCGTGATGCTGCCGCGGTTCTGCTGAAGTCCCTTAGCCGCATGGTGTCGAGATCCAGAAGAATTCGGTTTTCGCTCGCCCATTCAAGTGCTGGGGGAGCTTCTATCGCCTCCGCCTCTGCGAGATAGCGCACATTGTCCTTGAACAATTGCAGACCCGCGTCCTCCCATTCGATGGCGGCCGCAAGCGGCCAGAACCATGGCACGGAATGTTCTATCTTTGATCTTGCGTTTTGTGCCTTGCTCATCTGCGATGTTCCTTCGCTCGCTTCGCCCCGGCACGATGCCCGCCGACGGGAGTGAAGCAGAATCAATGCGCGGCCGCTGGCGATGCGAGGTGCGCTACACCGGTGACGTCAAGGGTGTGCCGCGCAATCATCAGTTCCTCGTTCGTCGGTACCGTCCATACGCTAACCTGGCTGCCAGCCGCAGAGATCTTCGGACCGCCCTTAAGGTTGGCGGCATCATCCAGTTCCACCCCCAGCCACGAGGCTTGACGACAGATCTCACCGCGGATGATCGCCGCGTTCTCACCGATGCCGCCGGTGAACACCAGGGCGTCGATTCCGCCGAGCGCTGCACACAGACCGCCCAGTTCCACGCTCACGCGATGGACGAACAGCGCGACCGCTTCCTGAGCTTCGGCCTGCGTGCTTTCGATCAGCGATTTCATGTCGGCGGTCAGGCCCGAAACACCTTTCAACCCGCAATCGTGGTAGAACATGTGCTCGATTGCATCGGCGTCCATGCCGCGTGAACGCATGAGCCACAACACCAGCCCGGCGTCGAGTTCACCGGGGCGAGTCGCCATGACGAGTCCGCTGAGCGGACTGAAGCCCATCGTGGTGGCAACGCTTTTACAGCCACGCATGGCACACATGCTGGCACCGCTCCCCAAATGGGCGACAACCGTGCGTCCTTCGGCAGCACGAGCATCGAGGTCAGGCAAACGCGAGGCGATGTATTCGTAGGAAATGCCGTGAAACCCGTAGCGGACCGCGCCGTCACGCGTCAGGTCCCGAGGAAGCCCGTACAAGGTCGCAATGCGCGGCAATGTCCTGTGGAATGCCGTGTCGAAGCAGGCAACCTGCGGCAGATCGGGGTGATGGACGGCAAAGGCGCGGATGGGCTCCAGATTGCGCGGCTGATGTAGAGGCGCGAGCGGTACGAGCTGCTCGAGCTTGGCAAGGATTTCCGAAGTCACCCGGACGGGCGCACTGTGGTCGAGCCCGCCGATCGCAACGCGATGACCGACCGCCACAAGACGTCCGCCCTGCAGCGACTTCTCCAGCCAGATGACCAGGTCGGCAATGAGATCATGAACGGATGTCGAAGCATCCCTAGCCCAGGTCGTCTCTTCTACCGGCTTACCCTGCGCATTCTTCGTGCGCAGGCGTGGGGCTGTGCCGATCCCGGAGATCTGACCGTGAAGCGCGGCATCGAGATCAGTGTCGAAGACGGAGAACTTGATGCTCGACGAGCCTGCGTTGATCACAAGGATGTGGCGTTCTGTGCTCATGGTTGAGGGGCCTCTCGGAGCCAGGACCTGCCGATGTCGTCACCCGACGTCAACGCCCTGCGCATGAGGACGGCAACAGCGGCAGATGCCAATCTTGTTTTCGCGCTGTCGGCTCGGCTTGTCAGGATGATTGGCACGCGTGCACCGAGCACGACACCTGCGGCTTCGGCGCCGGCGAGGTACTCGAGCTGCTTCGCAAGCATGTTGCCCGCCTCTAGGTCCGGAACGACCAGTACGTCGGCGCGACCCGCGACCGGTGAATGGATGTGCTTGATCCGGGCGGCCTTGAGGTTGACCGCGTTGTCGAAAGCGAGGGGTCCGTCGACGATCGCGCCGGTGATTTGTTCCCGATCCGTCATCTTGCAAAGGGCCGCCGCTTCGATCGTTGACCTGATTCTGGGTGTCACCGTCTCGACCGCCGAAAGAATGGCGACGCGGGGCTTTTCGATACCGATGGCATGGGCCAGATCTATTGCGTTCTGGACGATGTCCCGCTTGGTTTCGAGATCCGGATAGATGTTGATTGCGGCATCCGTGATGAGCAGATGCTTGGGGTAGCGTGGCACGTCGAGAACGAAAACGTGACTGATGCGCCGCTCGGTCTTCAGATTTGGCGTGCCCGAGATGACGGCTTCCATCAGGATGTCGGTATGAAGATCGCCCTTCATCAAGGCGCCCACGTCACCACTTGCCGCCAGCGCAACGGCACGCTCCGCTGCTTCGGCGCCGGTTTCTGCTTCGACGATCTCGAAAGACTTTTGTATTATTTTTGCCGCTGAAGCGGCCGCTCGAACCGACGCTGTGGGGCCGATGAGGACTGGCTCGATCAGACCCGCCGCAGCGGCGTCCAACGCTCCAGCAAGAGATACGGCGTCGACGGGAAAGACCACAGCCGTGCGCAGCGGCGGCAACGGCTTGGCTTGGTCGATCAGGGCATGGTGCCGC
>CAZDNY010000460.1:0-3251 GCA_964506885.1 uncultured Hyphomicrobiaceae bacterium
TGCCTCAGGGGGCGACGCCAGGGGCAACCTCAGAGCCAGGCGCAGCCTCAGCGCACGTGCGGTGTTGATGGCGGTGCGTCGGATGGCACGATCGAGAGTGGTCACATCATGGGCGATCGACCGGCCGTCTTCGATCCGGAGCGCGGCGGTGGCGGTGCGGCCAATCACCAGAACGCGCGTCGCCTGTGCTCTTGGAGCGCCATCTTGCAGCGCGTCTGCGCCGAGACGGTCGATGCGATCCGGTCCCAGTGAGGCGATGCCGCTGGCCATCAGAGTCTGGCGAACGGCGATGGGGTCAGACAGCGTCTGCAGTGCGAACATCCGGTTTATCGAGGTAGAGCCCATCAGTTCAAGCTGGCGGAGCAGGTTCAAGGCAAAGGCATCGGGTGGCGTGTCGAAGCGCGGGATCACCGTATCGAAGTGACCCAACGGGGCGTCTCCCAGCATCAGTGCGGGCAGGACGGCGTCGAAGGCCAGAGCGAGCCTGTCGATGTCGAGCGTTTCGACGACGTGGCCGCGCTCGCCGGCAGCGGTCGCGATGCGGGTCGTTGCCAACGCGTGCGGGGCGTCGGTCAGGATCGCGATGCGCAATGGGCGCTGTATCGGCGCGCGTCGCGGCAGGTGCTTGTAAAGCTTGTAGGAGAGTTTCGGCTGTCGAAACGAGGCGGCAGGGTCGACGAACATGTCCTCCTGAATGGCCTGGCGGCCGAGCAGCATGCGGTAGGTCATCGTTTCGCGATTTGTGAGCGTGATCTCGATGGGCCAGGTGCGCTGGCCGATGCGCGCGTCGGTGGCGATGACATAGCGACTCTCGCGCTCGCCGTTGGAGCTCGTCACCTCGCGCCGGTCGATGATCGGAGCCGAGCACGTGATCTCCACGTCGGTGCGGCCGGCAATGGGATGGACGGCAAAACGCACCAAAGGCGCATCGACCGGGCCGAAGGGTTCGATCAGATGCGCGTGGAGAGCGGACGTGCGCGCGCCGGTGTCGACCTTGGCCTTTATGGCGGGCAGTCCGAGATCGGGCAGTGCAACCCATTCCTCCCAACCGACGATAAAAGGTGCTGGCATGCGCTTTCCGTGAGTGGCGAGCGTTGTTCTCGTCGCCTAGTCTAAACCATCGCGGGTGGCCATGTCGTAGGGCACAGTGAAAGGTGTGTCGAACTTTGGTGCACGGGCCGGATCATGGTTACTTCTCTTCCGGGCGTTCGGAAAGGGGGGCGCGGCCAGGGCAGCAAGGCTGAAACATCGGGAGGTTGAAGAATTCAACGTGCGTGGCGGAATGTTCATCGGGTGCATCATCCCGGCCTACAACGAAGCGGCGGCGATCGGCAAAGTTCTGGCCGACGTGCCCGACTGGGTCGACTGCACAATCGTCGTCGACAACGGCTCCAGCGATGCGACTGCAGAGGTGGCGCGCAAAGCAGGCGCACAGGTCGTGCGGGTTGACGAACGGGGCTATGGCGCAGCGTGCCTGGGTGGCATCGCCGCGCTGCCTGAGACGGATGTCATCGTGTTCCTGGATGGCGACTATTCCGATTATCCGGAGGAAATGCACACGCTGGTCGATCCGATCGTTGCGGGGCGCGCGGACCTGGTGATCGGATCGCGCGTCCTTGGAGAGGCGGAGGCCGGGGCGCTGACGCCGCAGCAGCGCTTCGGCAACTGGCTGGCGACACGGCTGGTGCATACATTCTGGGCGGTGCCCTACACCGATCTGGGGCCGTTCCGAGCAATCCGCTCCAGCGCGTTTGCGACACTGGGCATGGCGGACCGGACGTTCGGATGGACGGTAGAAATGCAGATCAAGGCGGCGCAGCGCGGGTTTGCGACGTTGGAGCGGCCGGTGCGCTACCGTCGCCGGATAGGAACGTCGAAGATCTCGGGCACGGTTCAGGGTACGGTGCGTGCGGGCACGCGCATCCTGTCGCTGATCGGGCGAGAGGCGCTGTTTGGTCCGGGCAGGCGCGAACGGCAGGCCTTGTTGCCGGCGCGCCGGTAGGCGCTCGCCATTCGGGCACGTTTTTCACGGCGGTTTGGTGGCCGCCTCGCCCGCGGGAACAGCGAACGGGGACAGCGCATCCAGCATGCGCGGCGCGAAGGTCGCGATGTAGCCGAGCCGGGCCAATTCGAGGCGGGCTTCGGCGACTGTTGCTGGGTCATCCAGATATTCGACGACAAGCACGGGATGGCCCTTGCGCCGTGCGACGGAAAGCCAGCCGACGCTATTGACGATCTGGCCGTTGCTGTTGGGGGCCCCCTCGGTGGGGCTGCCGTAGAGCAGATCCTCTTTGGCGATGGCGTCAATCAGATCGACGTAGCCCTTGCGCAAGAGCAGCTCTTCGCCGTTCTGCGGCACGATCAGGAAGCCGGGTTTCAGTCGTCTTGCGGTCTCGGCGATGCGCGCGACGAAGGCCACCATCTGGGCGGCGGGGTCGGCAGAATCGCCGCTGTGATCGTAGAAGGCGTCGACGCGGTCGAGGTAGACGCCATCAAAGCCGGAGGTGATGATGCGGGCGAGGTAAGACTGCGGGCCGTCGAGAAAGATCGCCTGCCAGTCGGGATCCTCGAAGCGGACGGCGAAATTGCCCGACCAGGACTCGTTTTCGTCGCCCAGCCAGGCGGGTGCCTTGTCGGAGGGCCAGCGGTCGGTTCTGGCCGGTGGTGCGGGGGTGGCGGCTGATGGCACGTCGCCGGCGGCCTTGCCCTGTTCGGCCTGCGAGGCGTGGGCGCTGCCGGAGCGGTCGGCGGCGATCTCTTCGGGTTCAGCGGTCTCGATCCATTCGGGTTTCCAGTAGTAGCGATAGTCCTCGGCCTCGCCGACGCTGAGGTAGGCGAGCACGATACGCCGGCTGCCGTCAGGCTTCGTCTGGAGCTGTCGCACGGGGGCCGGGGTGCGGCGGCCGCGGCTGTCGGTGCCGACCTGGTCGTCGATGACCAGGATATCGGCGGTGGAGGCCCTGAGCTGACGCAGATCGTGGTTTTGAAGCTGGTACGACCAGCTGCGCGCGCGCGCCAGCAGGCCATGCAGCCCGTCCTGTGACGGCGCGCTGACTGCTTTTCCGGTCTTGTCTGCGGGCGTGGCGGCGGAACCCGCAGCCAGCGGTGAAGGCAGCCCCAGGGCAAGGGTCGCCATGCCTGCGGTCTTGAGCATCTGGCGTCGTGTCAACACGCGGTTTTCCGCTCCCATTTTGGGGCGGCACGCGGTTGCGCCAGCCCGACATGCCGCCGAGTTTTTCGTCTAAGGGAGC
>CAZDNY010000461.1:0-3235 GCA_964506885.1 uncultured Hyphomicrobiaceae bacterium
GAAGCACCACGCGTTGAGCGAGATAGCAAGGTCATAGGCGAAGTAGTCGTTGCAGGCGAAATAGAAGTCGATCAGCCCCGACAGTTCGTCATGGATGAAGAACACGTTGTCGGGGAAAAGATCGGCATGGATCACGCCCGAGGGCAGATCCGCAGGCCAGCCCGCGCGCACCGCTTGGAGTTCGTCCACGATGATATGTTCCAGCCCCGGCGCGATCTCGTCGGCGCGCGCGCGGAACCGATCGAACAGCGGTTGCCAGCCCGATGGTCCAAGCGCGTTCGCGCGCCGCAGCGCGAAGTCCCGTCCGGCCATGTGCAGTTGCGCCAGCGCCTTGCCGACCTGCACGCAGTGGTCGGCTTTCGGCCGCCGCATCCAGAACCCTTCCAGGAAAGTCACCAATGCCGCTGCCCGGCCGGCCAGTTCCCCCAGCATTTCGCCCTGGGCGTTGGCGACAGGCAGCGGGCACGGCACGCCGTGCTGGGACAGGTGCTGCATCAGGCCAAGGAAGAAGGGCAGGTCGTCGCGCGCCACGCGCTTTTCGTAAAGCGTCAGGATGAACGGACCGGTGCTCGTGTGCACGATGTAGTTGGTGTTCTCCACGCCCTCCGCGATGCCCTTGAACGATAAGAGTTCGCCGACGCCGTAGTCGGCGATGAACGCCTCCAGCTCCTCGTCGTTGACTTCGGTATAGACGGCCATGGTCTCTTCTGTGCGCTGGGTGGGTTGGGCAGAGGGGGGCAACCTTGGCAGGGTGACGAGCGAAAGTGAAAGACGCGCAAAACGCCAGGACGAAAAAGCGGCACGCAAGCACGCACCAGACGTTGCACGAAACCGCCACCCCGCGAGACTAGGGCGCGCTCCCGGCTCTCTTTTAGGCCGATGCGCGGGGCGATGTCATGCAGCCGGTGGCCGCAATTCACGTGGAATGTTGAAGGCGATGCGCTCTTCCGCCGTGCTGACCACCTCGACGGTGACGTCAAAGCGCGTCTTGAGCGCCGCGATCACCTCGTCCACCAGCACTTCCGGCGCCGAGGCCCCCGCCGTGATGCCGATTGTCGAAACCCCCGCCAGTTCGTCCCACACGATATCCTCGGCCCGCTGGATCAGCCGCGATCTGTTGCATCCCGCGCGTGCCCCCACCTCCACGAGCCGCAGTGAGTTGGAGCTGTTGGGCGCACCGACCACGAGCAGGCAGTCGATCTCAGGCGCGATGCGTTTGACCGCGTTCTGCCGGTTGGTGGTCGCGTAGCAGATGTCTTCCTTGTGCGGCGCTTTTATCGTCGGGAAACGCTCTTTCAACACCGCGACGATGGCGGCAGTGTCGTCCAGCGAAAGCGTCGTCTGGGTGACGAAGGCGAGCTTGCCGGCATCGCGCGGCTGGAACGAGCGTGCGTCCTCGACGGTCTCGACGAGGTGCACAGCGCCGTCTGGCAGCTGGCCCATTGTTCCGTCCACCTCCGGATGCCCCGCGTGGCCGATCAGCACGATTTCCCGGCCCTCCCGGTGGTGCCGCTCCGCCTCGAAGTGGACTTTGAAAACGAGCGGACACGTCGCATCGAGCACGAACATGTTGCGGGCCTTGGCGGCGGCCGGAACCGCCTTGGCGACGCCATGTGCCGAAAAGATCACGGGCTGGCCGGTATCGGGAATCTCGTCGAGTTCCTCCACAAAAATGGCGCCTTTCGCCTTGAGGGTATCGACGACGTAGCGATTGTGGACGATTTCGTGCCGCACGTAGACCGGGGCACCGTATTTGGCCAGCGCCAATTCGACGATCTGGATCGCCCGGTCCACACCGGCGCAAAAGCCGCGCGGTGCGGCCAGCAGCACACGCAGGGAGGCTCGGGGGCCGTCTGCAGGCTTCGCACTCGCGGTTTCCGGCGTCGATACCGGGAACGAATCACTTTCGGGGCGCTCGGTCATCTATCGGGCTGCCTTTGTTACCGTTAACTCTGTCTTTCGACAGGGGCATCGTCTCTCAACAGGGGCATCGAGCCCGCGTCTTGGCGGGTGCGTTCTGGGGGTGCTAGATTTGAGTCGGAACACACCAAAACGCCTCTCGGGGGGGCTGTGTCCCGGTATCTCGCGTTTGACACGACGAGAAACTTTGGCCTGCCGCGCCGTCTCGAGCTGGCGCGATTATGCGGATTGGGGCGTCATGACGCAATCCTCGGCGGTGCTTGCGCGCCGCGCTACTGTCGCTGCTCTGGTGAGCGGCCTGGCCTTCGCCCTCGCAGGGTGCGGGATGTCTTCGATTACGTCCGGATTGGGTGGCGGCATGTTCGGTGGCGGCAAGTCCACCACGATTGCCGACAACTCCGGCGCCGTCAGCGAAGAGCAGCTCCTCTCGGCCGCCAAGGCAGACAGCTCCGCGCCCGGCGCCACCGTGACCGGCGGCATCAATCCCGGCTGCCCGCGCCTGACCGCCAAGCCGTCCGACAACAACATCACCTTCTATGAGCCCGGCCGCACCGGCGACGGCCTCGCCATCATGCATCGCGGCGAGATCACCAAGACCGCGCGTGAGTGCCGCATCGAGGCTGGCCGCGTCACGGTCAAATACGGCTTCTCCGGCCGCGTCCTGCTCGGCCCCCGCGGCCAGGCGGGCACCGTCACCCTGCCCATCAACGTCGCTGTCACCGACGGGTCCAACGCCAAGGTCGCCGCCGACGCCATGAAGATCGACGTCGCCGTCGCGCTCGACAAGCCGATCGGCTACTTCTCCGCCGTCCGCGAGGTGAGCTTCCCGATTGCCGAGGGCTCGCGCCCGGGCGAGTACGAGCTGTTCGTCTCCTTCGACCGCGCAGCAGCTCCCGGTTCGGGCTGATCGGGCAGTGGGATAGGGTGTATCAGGCGCATCTTCAGCGCCGCAATGCACCGGCGAAACCAAAAGCATTCGAATGTCCAAGGGCGGTCCCGCAGGGCCGCCTTTTTGTTTTTGCGGGCGCGGCGCAAGACATTCGTAACGTAGACGGATCAAGATTGGAGGATCGCCAACTCTTACGACGGCCGATCCCATGCCGCGACCAGTACCCGACAAGCAAGTGAAATTGCTGCTGCGCGATTCCGATACGGGTGCGGCGCGGGTAGCAATGCTGGCGGAGAGCTTCGCGAACGAGAGCGGCGCATCGGCGGAGGTGTCCGCATGAGGCGCGCCGTCACTCTGCTAGCTCTGATCCTCGCCGCCGGCACGCTGATGTCGTGCGACACCTACAACCGCAACACCTTCAAGCTG
>CAZDNY010000462.1:0-3228 GCA_964506885.1 uncultured Hyphomicrobiaceae bacterium
CATGATCTCCCAGAAGATAAATACGGTGATCAGGTCGCCGGCAAAGGCAACGCCGATGGCGCCGCCGGCATAGGCATAAGCCGCCCCCAGTTCGAAGCTGCTTGACTGGTTGAGCGAGAACAGGCCGCCTGCAAACGCCATAATGGCGAAAACCGTCGCAAACAGGCGCGCGAGTTTGTCGCCGCGCACCAGTTCGAGCTGATAGCCGAGCCAGTCGGTGGTGAGGTGCACACCGTCGGGCACCTGCCAGATGAGCCAAAGGGCGATCACCGGAGCGATCAGCAACACGGTCGTGCGCGCCGCGCCGTTGAGGAACGGGATCAGTAATCCGGCGGCGATCAAGGCCAGGGCCGGCGGGACGATCAAGCTAGTTGTCATAATAGGTGTCCGGCCGCTTCAGGATGAGGCCCAGGCCCTTCGCGAACAGGACCAGCACAACGCAGGCAACGAAGCCGTACCAGGCTCCGAAACCAAAAGTGCCATCGATGCCAAAGTGAGGATGGTGGTCGATGACGAGATCGAGCAGCACGAGAATTGCCAGTATGATCGATGACCCGATCCACAACTGGCGGATGGTCGAAGGACGAACGAGCCAGTGGTCGTCAGGGGCGGACTTGGGCTGGCTTTTTTTCATCACCATCACCGTCCAATCATTGCGTAGGCGAGATTGAGCGCAACCTCGGGATAGAAGAAAAGAGCGAGCGTCATTGCCGCTGTGATCGAGAGCGCGAGTACGATCGGGAACGGTGCTTCACCGTGGTCCTCGTCATGGTGTTGACCATCTTGCTGATCCTTGACGGCCGCTGCGCCGAGGCTTGCCGCCGTGACCGGGACCTCATCAAAGTCGAGGGGCACGTGGTCGGGATCGCGGAAAAAGGCGCGGTGGACGATGGGGAGGAAATAGAGCGCGTTGAGGATCGTCGATGCCACGATCACAGTCACGGGGAGCCACTGCTGGGTCTGCATCGCGCCCGACAGCATGAACCACTTGCCAAGGAAGCCGGCCGTCGGCGGCAGGCCGATCATCGCCAGGGCGCCGATGGTGAAGGCGGTCATGGTCCAGGGCATCTTGTAGCCGATGCCGTCGAGTTGGCTGATTTCGGTCTTGTGGGCGGCTGTGTAGATTGATCCTGCCGCGAAGAAGAGCGTGATCTTGGCGCATGCATGCGCGGTGATGTGCATGGCAGCGCCGACAATCGAGATGGGCGTGAGGATGGCAGCTCCCAGGACGACGTATGAAAGCTGGGATACGGTCGAATAAGCGAGACGCTTCTTCAGGTTGTCCTGACGCAAAGCGATGAGCGACGCCACGATGATCGTGAAGCTGGAGATCCACACGAACCAATCGGTGGTTCCGGCTTGGCGTAGCGTATCGATGCCGAAGACGTAGACGACGACCTTGAGGACCGTGAAGACGCCGGCCTTGACGACGGCGACGGCATGGAGAAGCGCGCTGACGGGCGTGGGGGCGACCATGGCGGCGGGCAGCCAGAAATGCACCGGCATGACGGCCGCCTTGCCGATGCCGAACACGTAGAGCGCCAAGAGGCCGCTCAACAGAGCCGGGGTCAGCTTGCCGGAGAGGATGCCGCCGGGCGTGAAGTCCGCCGTGCCGGCGACGGCGACGGTGATGATGATCGCAGGCAGGAGCAGAGCCATCGAGGTGCCGATCAACAGCAGCAGATACTTGCGGCCGGATTTACGCGCCTCGTCTGTGGCCTTGTGCGTGACCAGCGGGTAGGTGGAAATCGTCAGCACTTCGTACGCCAGGAACAGCGTGAGCAGGTTCTTGGCGAAGGCAATCGTCATGGCGCTGGCGATCGCGATTGCAAAACAGACGTAGAAACTCGTCTGGCGGGGCTCGTTGTTGCCGCGCATGTAGCCGATCGAATAGACCGAGTTGACGATCCACAACGTCGAGGCGACCAGCGCGAAGATCATGCCGAGCGGCTCGACCTTCAGCGACAGCGACAGGCCGGGGACGATTTCAGGCCCGTTGAGTTCGGGGCGGGCGCCGGCTGCCACCGGGCCGTAGAGGCTCCATACGACTATTGCGAGCGCCGCCGCCGACACGAGGGTTACGGTTTCGCGCAGATTGGGTGTGCGGTGGAACAGCGGTATCAGAGCCGCGGCCGCGAGCGGAATGACGAGGGCGAGCTGAACCAGGGTCTCGGGTTGGGCGGCGATCATGACAGGCCTCCCAGGAGAGATTCGGCGATGCGCGTGGCGATGCCGCCGGTCAGGCGCGTATCGAAGCCCAGGTAGACGGTCGCCGCCGCGAGCGCGACGAGCGGTGCCAGCATCGACAGCGGGGGCTCACGTGCCTCGGCAAGTTCTGCTGCGGGTTCGCGGAAATAGGCAATCTCGACGAAGCGGCCGACGTAGACGACGGCGAGCAGGCTGGACAGGACGATCGCGAAGACGAGCCAGGTCCAGCCCTGTTCGATGGCGCCGATCGCCAGGTACCACTTGGATATGAAGCCCGCGGTTCCGGGCACGCCGATGAGGCCCAAGCCCGCGACCACGAATGCGGCGGTGGTGATGGGCATCTTGCGGCCAATGCCGGCAAGGCGCGCCATGCTGGCAAATCCGGTCCGGTAGACCATCGCGCCCAGGGCGAAGAACAGTGCCGTTTTCATGATCGCGTGATTGAAGACGTGAACCAGGCTGCCGGCCAGTCCCATATTGTTTGCGAGCGCGATGCCCAGCGTGATGTAGCCGATCTGTGCAACCGACGAATACGCGAGCATGCGTTTGGCGTTGTTTTCGAAGATCGCCGCGAACGATGCAATGAACATCGCCGCCAGCGACAGCGTGAGGATGATCTCCGTGATGGGCAGGTCGCGAAAGGGAATGGCGACGGCGAAGATCGAGAAAAAGATGCGGATGAGCAGGTAGATCGCGGCCTTGGTTGCGGTGCCGGCGAGAAATGCCGTGGCGAAAGAGGGGGCGTAGGCATAGGCGTTGGGCAGCCAGTTGTGCAGCGGGAACAGCGCCAGTTTCAGAGAGATGCCGACGGTCATGAAGGCGAGGGCGGCGATGATCGGGCGCGGGTAGTCGGTCATGGCGGGGCCGAGGCGCGTTGCCAGGGCGGCGAAGTTCAGCGTGCCGGTCACGACGTAGAGCAGGCCGACGCCGATGATGTAGAAGGTCGCGCCGATGGTGCCCATGATCAGGTACTGATAGGCCGACAACAACGCGCGCCGGTTGCGGCCGAGCGCGATCAGC
>CAZDNY010000463.1:0-3210 GCA_964506885.1 uncultured Hyphomicrobiaceae bacterium
CGGCGGTGCGAGCCGCCGTTTTAGCGGCCTTCGGTCAGCTTCTCGATTTTTGCCTGCATGGCGGCGAGCTGCGCCTTGAGCTCGTTGAGCTCCTCGTTGGTCTTGGCCGCCATAGGCGGCGCGGCATCCGTGCCGGTGCCGGGCGTGCCGTTGGGCGATCCGGGCTTCTTGTTGGCGGGCATCGGACCGAAGGGCGACCACATGGACAGCGCCTGCTCGAACATCGCCATGTTCTTGCGGGCCTGCTCCTGGTAGGCCTCGAACGCGGCGGCGGGATTGCCGAACGCATTAGCGAACTGGTTGCGGAATTTCTCCTGCTCCTTGGCCAGCGTCTCGAGCGAGAACTGCAGGTAGCTCGGCACCATCTTACCGATGGAGTCGTCGTAGAAGCGGATCAACTGGCGCAGGAAGGGGATCGGCAGCAGCGTCTGGCCGCCTTCGCGGCTTTCCTGCTCGACGATGATCTGGGTTAGGACCGAATGGGTCAGGTCGTCGCCGGATTTGGCGTCGTAGACGACGAAGTCACGGTCGGAACGAACCATCTGGGCGAGATCGTCCAGCGTCACGTATGTGCTCGTCTCGGTATTGTACAACCGGCGATTTGCATACTTCTTGATAACGACGGCCTCACGTTTGTCGGCCTGGTTCTCGGTCTTGTTCAGCATTTCGGCTACCGTGCTCTGTCTCAACGGTGCAGTCTCTCACCTGCGACGCGTGGGGTCCACGCGCGACAGGCACGAGGCCATCCGCGCGCGGATGGGATCTTGTGCACCGCGAAATCGTAGCACGCGGTTGCGAGGCGTCAAAGCCGTTTTGGCGCATTTTTGGGCGGTTCCCTCCCCCTCATGTCGGAATTGCCGTCGGGGCGGGGCTGCTCTATCGTGCCCGCGACCTGCCCAAACAGATCAAGAATACAGCGGTTCACCGTAACGGCTGGGACCCCTTCCTAAGTACACAACCCCCCGAGGAGAGCATTCACCATGAGCAGTGAAAAGCAGACGATTGTCATCGCGAGCGCGGCGCGCACGCCCGTCGGCTCCTTCAATGGAGCCCTGTCCAGCCTTCCGGCGCACGAATTGGGCAAGGTGGCGATCGAGGCCGCGATCAAGCGCGCCGGCATCGAGCCCGGCGATGTCGACGAAGTGATCCTGGGGCAGATCCTTTCGGCAGGTGCCGGCCAGAACCCCGCCCGTCAGGCCTCGATCGCCGCAGGTATCCCGGTCGACAGCCCGGCCTGGGGCATGAACCAGCTGTGCGGGTCGGGGCTGCGTGCGGTCGCGCTCGGCATGCAGCAGATCCTCGATGGCACGTCGCGCATCGTCGTTGCGGGCGGTCAGGAGAGCATGAGCCAGTCGCCGCATGTCGCGCACCTGCGCAACGGCACCAAGATGGGCGACATGAAGATGCTCGACACCATGCTGCGCGATGGCCTGATGGATGCCTTCAACAACTACCACATGGGCATCACGGCGGAGAACGTCGCGCGCCAGTACCAGATCACGCGTGAAGAGCAGGACAAGTTCGCGACCGCCTCGCAGAACAAGGCCGAGGCTGCGCGCAAGGCCGGCAAGTTCAAGGATGAGATCGCACCCGTGACGATCAAGTCGCGCAAGGGTGACGTCGTCGTCTCCGAGGACGAGTACATCAAGGAGGGCGTGACGCTCGAAAGCCTCGCCAAGCTGCGTGCCGCGTTCGATCCCAAGGAAGGCACGGTGACGGCGGGCAACGCATCGGGCATCAACGACGGCGCGGCTGTCGTCGTGCTGATGACCGCGGAAGAAGCGGCCAAGCGCGGCATCAAGCCGATGGCGCGTATCGTGTCGTGGGCGCACGCGGGCGTCGATCCCTCGATCATGGGCACGGGTCCGATCCCGGCGTCGAAGAAGGCGCTGGAGAAAGCCGGCTGGACGAAGGAAGACCTCGATCTGGTCGAGGCCAACGAGGCCTTCGCGGCGCAGGCCTGCGCGGTCAACAAGGGACTTGGCTGGGATACCGACAAGGTCAACGTCAACGGCGGCGCCATCGCCATCGGCCATCCGATCGGCGCTTCGGGCGCACGTGTGCTCAATACGCTGCTGTTCGAAATGCAGCGCCGCGACGCCAAGAAGGGTCTGGCCACGCTGTGCATCGGCGGCGGCATGGGCGTCGCCATGTGCGTGGCGCGCGACTGATGCTGAAAGATTGCCGGCCCCGTATGCGCGGGGCCGGCTTTCGTCCGGCATGACGCCATCTTCACCACAATCCCCGAAATGATGCCCGGAGCTGAGCGCATGGCGGCAGTCTGGGTGGAAACGAACACACAAAAACAGGAGGACGCCCATGGCACGAGTTGCCATCGTAACCGGAGGCACGCGCGGTATCGGACATGCGATCTCGGTTGCGCTGAAGCAGAAAGGCTATCGTGTTGCCGCCAACTATGCGGGCAATGACACAGCCGCTCAGCAGTTCCAGGCCGAGACCGGCATCCCGGTCTACAAGTGGTCGGTCGCCGACTACGACAGTTGCGCAGCAGGTGTTGCCCGGGTCGAGAAGGATCTCGGTCCCGTCGACGTGCTGGTCAACAACGCCGGCATCACGCGCGACGGCATGTTCCACAAGATGACCAAGCAGCAGTGGGACGAGGTGATCGGCACCAACCTCAACGGTCTGTTCAACATGACCCGGCCGGTGTGGGAGGGCATGCGCGCGCGCAAATTCGGGCGCATCATCAACATCTCCTCGATCAACGGCCAGAAGGGCCAGATGGGCCAGGTGAACTATTCGGCGGCGAAGGCCGGCGATCTGGGTTTCACCAAGGCGCTGGCTCAGGAAGGCGCGCGTGCGGGCATCACCGTCAATGCGGTCTGCCCGGGCTACATTGCCACCGAGATGGTCAAGGCGATCGACCCGGCGGTGCTGGAGAAGTCGATCCTGCCGCTGATCCCGGTCGGGCGTCTGGGTGAGCCGGAAGAGATCGCGCGCATCGTGGCGTTCCTTGCGGCTGATGATGCCGGCTTCATCACCGGCTCGACGATCAGCGCCAACGGCGGGCAGTTCTTTGTTTAGTTGACTCGGGTTGAGAGAGGCTTTGCTGCCTCTCTCGTTTCACAAGTTGTGGTCCGGCGCACTGGCGCCGGGCGGCCTTGCCGCCTGAGCCGCCCTCGTCGGGCGGCTGAAGTGGCGATGTTGGTTGGCGCTGCCGATTCACGTTGAAGCGTGGCCTTCGGCCTG
>CAZDNY010000464.1:0-3207 GCA_964506885.1 uncultured Hyphomicrobiaceae bacterium
ACACGCATCGCGTCGCTGGCGCCGGCTACAAATTCGCCATGCCGGAGACGGCCATCGGCCTGTTTCCCGATGTCGGCGTGGCCCATGTCCTGGCGCGCCTGCCCGATGAGATCGGCACCTACCTGGGGCTGACCGGCCGCACCATCGCCCGCGCCGACGCCTATCGGCTGGGGCTCGTCACCCACTGTATCGAGGCCACGCGATTCGACGATATCGAGGCGGCTCTTGCCGACGCACGCCCCGTCGATGTGCTCCTCGATGACATGCATCAAGATCCAGGCCCCGGAGACCTCGAGGGCGTCACGCCGATGATCGCGCGCTGCTTCAAGGGCGGCTCGGTCGAGGAGATCATTGCTGCGCTCAAATCCGTTTCCGGCCCCGACAGCGGTTTTGCCGAAGGCGTGCTGGCCGACCTCGCCAAGCGCTCGCCGACGTCCTTGAAGATCACCCTGCGCCACCTGCGCCAGGCGGCCGGGATGGATCTGCGCGAGGTGCTCATTGTCGACCAGCGGCTCGCCTGCCGCTGTCTTGCCGGACATGATTTTGCCGAAGGGGTGCGCGCTGCCCTGATCGACAAGGACAACCAGCCCGTGTGGCAACCCGCGACGTTGGACGATGTCGGCGCGGCCGCGGTCGACGCTTATTTTGCACCGCTATCCGACGGACAGGAACTGACACTTGCTTCGCGGGCCGAGATGCAGGCCTCGCGTATCTGACGCGCCCTCACGCCGATTTGGCACCATCCAGCCATGATGAACGAAGTCTTAGCCCCACCCCCCTGAAACTGTTCTTTTACTATATCTATTCAGGTAACCTTTAGTTGTCTTCGATACTGTGACGCTA
Organism: uncultured Hyphomicrobiaceae bacterium; assembly: GCA_964506885.1. GTDB lineage: Bacteria > Pseudomonadota > Alphaproteobacteria > Rhizobiales > Hyphomicrobiaceae > JAEUMD01. The sequence continues at coordinate 844 of CAZDNY010000464.1, forward strand.
ACCCGAGACAAAAACAAACAAGGGTTGCGTCGAACAGTAACGAGGCACGTCAATGAGTATGGCAGTTGATCTTGCGCGCCAGAGCGCGCACGCGGACGACGAGGGCGTCCACAGCGAGTATTTGCAGGCCCTGCGCCTGATCGAGCGTTTGCATCGTCTTTTGCTCGATGTCATCAAGGACGAGTTCGATCGCCTGGGCGGTTCGGACCTCAACAGCGTCCAGGCGCTGTTGCTCTACAACATCGGCCCCGCCGAGTTGACCGCTGGCGAATTGAAGACCCGCGGCTATTACCTGGGCTCGAATGTCTCCTACAACCTGAAGAAGCTCGTCGACATGGGCTACATTCACTACAAGCGCTCCGAAACGGACAAGCGCTCGGTGCGTGTCAGCCTGACCGACAAGGGGCTTGAGGCCAGCAAGGTTGTCCAGAGCTTGTACGAGCGCCAATTGGGCTCGCTGCAAAAGGTGGGCGAGGTCAGCGATGAGGATTTGAAGCGCCTCAACCGTTCGCTGGTCCGCCTGGAGCGTTTCTGGTCCTATCAGATCAGCTATCGCCTCTGATCCGGTTGCCGATGCGGGCTGCGAGGCCCGCGGACGCGGACATCGCTACACGATCAGGGCACGCCCGCCGGCGTGCCCTTTCGCATTTGTGGCGCCGATGCATCAGTGCACGAAGGCCGGAGGAGACCTCCGGTTTTCGACTTTTCAAATGAGCTGCATTCCCCCACTTTGAATGCGTTGCGACCGCGCTTCCGCACGAAGCTGGCGGCGAAGGGATTCGTGCGCATGCAACGCATGCCTGCGGGCAGCGTTCGGCACGCGAAATCTCGCGTCGGCATGAGTGCCGACAGCGCGATCCGAGTTCGCCAGTGAGCCGGTTTTTGAGTGACGCTCGCGTGGAGTTGTTTTGAGCACTGAGAGACAAAGCCCGTTCGAGATCTATACGCACGGTTACTTTACTATTGGCAGGTGTAGTGCATTGGGGCGGCGCCGCGCGGTCCCTGGCCGGCTGCACAACGCAGCTTCCGTCAACCGCGTATGAAGCGACGGTCGAATTCTGTGTCCGCTGGACTATCTGGAGGGGTAAGGGTGGCTGACTTCTCTTTATCTGCGCGAGGCCTGCCGGTGGCGGTGGGAACCCTTGGCGCGCTGCTTGTGACGGCATCCTTCACGGGTGACGCTCTCGCTTATGACGGCAACTCCTGGTTGCGCTTCGGCCCGGTAAGCGAAACAAGCAAGTACACCTACACCGGCACCTCCAGCTACGATCGCAACTTCGTACGCGAATGGGAGGCGAACCCGCCACGCGGGTATCCGACGCTGTCGCCGGCCAACGTCGATGCCACCAGGCAGGCCATCAAGACCTACGAGAAGATCGTCGCCGAGGGCGGATGGAAGCCACTGGCTGAAAAAGAACTCCAGTCCGGAATGAGTGGGCAGCTCGTGGCCGACCTCGCCAGTCGCCTGCGCATGTCCGGTCATCTGCGCGAGGAAAGCTTCTATCCCGATCACTTCGGTTATGAGGTGGAAAAAGCCGTCAAGCGGTTCCAGGCGACCAACGGCCTGACGCCCACCGGCATCGTCGACAAGCGCACAATTGCCGCACTCAACGTTCCGGCCAAAGCGCGACTCAAACAGCTTCAGCGCGGCCTCTCGCGCCTGCGTGAACACGCCAACGGGCTGGGCAAGAAGAAGTATGTTGTCGTCAACATCCCCGCCGCGCAGATCGAAGCCGTTGAGAACGATCAGGTCGTCAATCGCTTTACAGGCGTCGTCGGCAAGCCCGACCGCAAGACGCCGGTGCTGACCTCGTCGATCCACGAACTGAATTTCAATCCCGTCTGGCGCTTGCCTCCGACCGTCGTGCAGAAGGACCTGATCCCCAAGGGCCGCCAGATGCAGAGCTCGGGCAAGAACGTGCTGCTGAAATACGGCATCGACGCCTTCGACGGGAACGGGCGCAAGCTGGATCCTGAAAAAATCAAGTGGAACAGCGCTATGCCCCATGCGCTGAGTTACTCACAGCAGCCCGGCAAGGACAATCCACTGGGCTTCCTGAAGATCAACTTCCACAACGGCCATGCCGTCTACATGCACGACACGCCCTCCGAGAGCCTGTTCGGGCGCAACTTCCGCGCTGCCAGCTCCGGCTGCATCCGTGTATCAAACATCGAGAAGCTCGCCGCCTGGATCCTCGAGGATCAGAAAATGACCCTCGACGACATCATGGCCCTCCCCGTTTGGGATACCCATACGCACCTCGACGTGTCCGCGAACGTCGCCGCTCGATCGGTCTGGGACATCCTCCACTACTTCTGGTTCCGGCGCGAGCTCGTCGCCGCGGGCTACCCGGCTGACGCGGA
>CAZDNY010000465.1:0-3201 GCA_964506885.1 uncultured Hyphomicrobiaceae bacterium
GGCTGTTCGGTGCGCCGTTCTCGGCGACGTCGATGATCGGCTTCATCGCGCTGGCGGGTATCATCGTGCGCAACTCGATTCTGCTCGTCGACTTCATCCGGCACGGCCGCAAACCAGGCCAGAGTCTCAGAGAAACGCTACTGGAGGCCGGTGCGATCCGCTTCAAGCCGATCCTTCTGACGGCCGTAGCGGCGATGATCGGCGCAGCGGTGATCCTGACCGATCCGATCTTCCAGGGGCTTGCGATCTCGCTGCTGTTCGGCCTCGTCTCCTCGACGCTGCTGACGGTTCTCGTCATTCCGGCCATCTACATCGTGCTCAGGGACGATGGGGTGCCGCTGAAGCCCGGGCCGGGCGAGGGTGCGGAAAGCGAAGCGCAACCCGCAGCGCCGGCTGCGGCCTGAGCGGAGTCCCGTAGGGTTAAGCAGAAAACCGTTGCCTGTTGTCGGTTCCGCCGTGTGCGGTTACCGTCATCGGCAACGGTTTTTTTCTTTTATGCGAGGTGGATGATGGCGGTGGACGCTGGCGAATTCGACATGGGCCTGCTCGACGATGCAGGCACCGCCTATCGCGCGTACAATGCCGGTGAGAAGATCTTCGTGGCCGATGACGAGGGCGACTGCATGTTCGTGGTCCGCTCCGGCCTCGTTGAAATCCGCTACTACGGGCAGGTTCTGGACAAGATCGGTCCGGGCGGAATCTTCGGCGAGATCGCGATCATCGACGGTTCGACCCGTTCGGCGACGGCGATCGCGATCGAGGATTGCGAGGTCGCACCGATCACGCGCGAAGGCTTCCTGACGCTGGTGCAGCGCCAGCCGACGTTCGCACTCGAAGTGATGAAGGCGCTGGCGCGGCGCATCCGGGGCATGAACGAGAGCATGTGAGTAGGGCCCTGCCGGGTCGTCGTTGTGCTGGGTGCGGTCAAGCTGAGTGCCGGCTCAGCTCCAGCGGCGGTTCGACCACATCCACTGTTCGGGGTATTCGCGCACCCAGTCCTCGAAAACGCGCTGCATCTCGGCCATGGCCTCGCGGATGTCGGCCCCCTGGTCGGCGGTGCGCGGGATGCGCAGTTCCTTGAGTTCGATCCAGAAGCGGCTTGAAGTACCCTTGCGTACGCATCGCGCGAGCCAGATGCGCGCGCCGACGCGACGCGCAATCATGGCGCCGATGGCCTGGGTCATGGCGTCCTTGCCGAAGAACGGTACGGGTATGCCGGTGCGGTCGTAGAGATCGCAGACCATGCCCAGGCGGCCGCCGCGGCGCACGTAGTCCATGATCACGCGCGCGGTCTTCTGGCTTTCGCCATGGTCGCCCTCGACGCCACCGCGGCCGAACAATCCGCCGGGATAGAGGTCCTTGCGCTGGTCGCGCAGGTACTGGTCGACATAAGGGTTATTGACCGACCGGTAGACGGCGGACGGGTTGGCGCCGGCGATGGTCAATGGCCAGATTGCGAGTTCCCAGTTGCCCATATGAAGGGATACGCCGACGATCGGGCCGAGCTTGTTGCGATAGCGGACGAACGTCTTCCAGCTCTTGATCTCGATGCGGTCGGGATCCTTCAGAATATCGTCCAGGCGCATCGTCTCGACCATGACCCGGCCGAGGTTTTCCCAGTGAGCGAACGCAATGCGTTCGCGTTCGCTCTCTGACTTGTCAGGGAAGGCGATGGCGAGATTGGCAAGCGCGCGGGCGTGTCGCTTGGGATTGATGAGCGGGGCGAGCCTGCGCCAGCACCAGGCCGAGGCGGCCGTGGCGGTTTCCAGCGGCAGCAGGTGCGTCGCGCCCACGACGGCGCGTAGCGCGAAGTATTCGAGCCGAAATTGAATGTCTCGTAGTTTCGGGATCGGCTTCATCGTTCAAATGGCATCCGTAAGTGCCGCCGGGGCGGCCACAACGGGATGAAGGAAAGCCGCAGAACGGCTTCTGCCGGGGCTTTGCTGCCGGGTCAAGCCCGTGGCGGTGGCGATCCACGGATGGCCGGCACCTTTGGTCACAATCCGGGGCATGCGTGGCGCGCGGGCCGATCCGTGTTTGGCCCAGTATCAACGGGCGCCAACGCGCATCAACGAGGGCTCTGCGAAGGACGGCTGGAGCCCCTCGCGCACGACCAGGCGGCGCAGGGGCGACAAGGTCTTGAGCGCGAAAAGTCCTGCGCCGCGGGCGATGTGCACAGGTAGAAACTGGGACAGCAGCGACTTATTCAAAAGATCGATGGTCCAGCTGCGCGAGGTGACGTCGGCTCGGCGGGCGCGGTCGTATGCGGCCAGGGTTTCGGGGCCACCGATGTCGCGGCCGACGCCCAGCGCTTCGGTTACGCAGTCGGCGAGTGCGGCACCATCGCGCAGGCCGAGATTGAGCCCCTGAGCGCCGATCGGAGGGATGACATGGCCGGCTTCACCGATCAGGGCGACGCGGTTCTTGGCGAATGTGCGGGCAGACAGGCCGGAGAGTGGGAAGACGACCCGAGGACTGAGTTCGCCAATGGTTCCGAGCAGGCCGTGGAGGCGTTTTTCCAGAGCGTGACGGAATTCAGGCTCATCGGCGCGGGCGAGGCGTTCGGCGACGTCGGGCCGTTCCACCCATACAAGGCTCGAGCGGTTGCCGGGGAGCGGCACGGTCGTGCAGGGGCCCGAGGGCCGGTGGAACTCGGTCGAGATTCCATCGTGCGGGCGGGAATGGTGGAAAATCGTCGTGATCGCGCTCTGGTCGTAACGCCAGCCATCGGTGGCGATTCCCGCCGCCTGCCGGCATAGAGACTTGCGTCCATCAGCGCCGGCGACGAGGCGGCTGGTGACGGTCGGGCCTTCGGCCAGTTTGATGCGGACATCGGCATCACGGATATCGAGTGATTCGACGCCGGCCGTATCGATCATCGTGATGCCGCTGGCGGGATCGCGGCACCGTTTCAGCAAGGCGTCGACGAGGGGGGTATTGGGAACATTGTAGCCGAAATCGTCACGGCCGATCTCCTGCGCGCGGAACGTGACCTCGGGGGCACGCAAGAGCGCCTCGCGATCATCTATGATGCGGATTGCGGCGAGCGGCGCGCATTGCGGGCGCAACTCGTCCCAGCAACCGAGGTTGGCCAGCATGGCAATGGAGCCTGGAAACAAGGCTGCGGTGCGCATGTCGGGCCGGTCGCCCGCCGGCTTGTGCGGCGGCGCGGCGATTGCCACCTTCTGTCCGGTGCGGGCG
>CAZDNY010000466.1:0-3182 GCA_964506885.1 uncultured Hyphomicrobiaceae bacterium
TATTCCAAAATCAGATTGTCAAACATGAATCAATTCAGTTCCGAATCAGCCGCTTTGCGATCGCGACTTGCCCCGCTTGACCAAGTGGGCTGGCTGGCCGGCCAGCCCACCACTTTTGTGGAATGGGCAGCGCAGGTGGGGCGGTGGAAGACCTATGAAAAAGGTCAATTCATTTATCATTCTGGTGATCAGCCAGAAGGCGTATACGGACTTGCGTCAGGCGGACTGCAGATCACTTTCCCTCTTGTAGGAGAAGACCCTGTCATCCTCTATCGCGCCGAGGTAGGATTCTGGATTGGAGACTCTGCCGAACTGAGCAGCCAGAAACGCATGGTCACGGTCATGGCAGCCACGCAGACTCGTATGCTTCACCTGCCAAGTTGGTCGATCAGGATACTCTTGGCCAATTGCCCCGAACATTGGCGCTCGTTCTATCAACTCAGCGCAACGAACGTTCGCTTGGCAATGACGCTCCTGGCCGAAACCTTGTCATTAACCGTACGCGCACGTGTCTGTCGGCGCTTGATTGAGCTGACGACAGATGGAAATGATGCTTCGATCACCCAGGATGAACTGGCCAAGCTTCTGGGTGTCACACGCCCCACATTGCGACGTTGTTTGAGTGAGCTGCAGGCGCAGGGCGCGATCGAGACCCAATATCGGAGTGTCCGAGTGACCGACCGGGCGATGGTCGCCAAGTTCCGCGATGAACAGTAGAACGCGCGGCTGTTGGGCGGCTGTTTACCGTGGACGGGCTGGCGGAGCAGTCGTGACGAAATATTGGTTGCGTGAGAAGACCTCGGCACCGCGGCCGACTTCTTTCAGACTGTGAGGCTCCATGCGCAGGTTCGGATCACCAACTAAGGCAGCGCTCTTTGCCGTCGGAGTGCTCGTCGCAACGACAGCGGCGGCAGAGGAGAAGCGCAATCCGCCCGACCTGGACAAACGCGATAGGGCTCAATTCATCGGCTCACAGGCCTGCGTGACGTGCCACGCCAAGGAGCATGAGGAATGGACAGCTTCGCATCATTTCTTGGCCATGCAGCAGGCCACCGAAAACACGGTGCTCGGCAATTTCGACGGAGCCACCTTCAGCAAAAGCGGCATCGAGAGCACGTTTTTCCGAAAGGATGGGAAATTCTGGGTCCGGACTGATGGACCCGACGGCAATCTTGCTGATTTCGAAATCCGCTACACGTTCGGCGTCTCGCCGCTTCAGCAGTATTTGATTGCCTTGCCGGGGGGGCGCTTTCAGGCGCTCGGCATCGCTTGGGATGCTCGTCCGAAGCAGAATGGAGGACAGCGCTGGTTTCATCTCTATCCGGACCAGGACCTGAAGCCGGGCGATCCGCTCCATTGGACAGGCATCGACCAGAACTGGAACTACCAGTGTGCGTGGTGCCATTCGACCAATCTGCAAAAGAATTACGATCTCCAAGCGCAGACCTATCGGACGACCTGGTCCGAGATCAGCGTTGGTTGCGAGGCGTGCCATGGTCCAGCGTCGCATCATGTGGCGTGGGCAACCAAGGCAGAAGGTGGTCATCGATACAGCGGTCCAGGCAAAGGCTTCACGCTGAGATTGGATGAGCGCCACGCCGTCACGTGGCCGATGGGTGATGGGGGGCAGGCCGTGCGGTCGCGCCCTCGCACCTCGAACAAGGAGGTCGAGGTCTGTGCAGCCTGCCACTCCAGAAGGCAGCAGTTTTCATCGGACACTGATGTCGCTAGCAGCTTTTTCGAGGCTTTCCGGCCGTCGCTTCTGGAAGAGGGTCTCTTTCACGTCGACGGTCAGCAGCGCGATGAGGTCTACAAGTATGGCTCATTCCTGCAGAGCAAGATGTATGACGCCGGTGTGACGTGCTCCGACTGCCATAATCCTCATTCGGGAAAACTCAACCACACCGGCAACGCGGTCTGCTCACAATGCCATGCGCCGGAAAAGTTCGACACGACGTCCCACCACCACCATGCGGCCGGCAGCGATGGCGCGCAGTGCTCGAGCTGTCATATGCCGGCGACGACCTATATGGGGGTCGACGCCCGCCACGATCATTCATTTCGGATCCCGCGGCCAGACCAATCGATTGTGCTTGGCACGCCGAATGCCTGCACGGGCTGCCACAATGACAAGTCGGCAACGTGGGCACGCGACGCGATCAGGGCCTGGTATCCGACGCCGAAACATGGCGCCCAGGATTTCGCGGAAGCTTTCGATCTGGGCGACCGTCGAGCTCCGGGAGCGCAACAGGCGCTTGCAAAGGTGGCAACGAGACCGTCGCAATCTGGCATCGCTCGCGCCAGCGCGCTTTGGCGATTGCGAAGTTTTCCGTCGCTTCATTCGCTCGAGATTGCCGTCAAATCTCTCGCCATCGAAGATCCATCGGTGCGTGTCGCGGCCATTTCCATCATTTCCGGAGCTGACGCAGCAACGCGCCGTTCCCAGCTTGCTCCCCTCTTGAGGGACGCCTCGCGACTGGTGCGCATGGAGACCGCAAGGGCGCTCGCCGGGGAGCCTTCCTCGGGACTGCTTGGCGAGGAGCGGGCCGCGTTCGACAAGGCGCTTGGCGAGTATGTGGAGGGGCAACTGTTCAACGCGGAGCGCCCCGAGTCACACGTGAATCTGGGCAATCTTTATTCGGACTTGGGCAGGACTGATGCTGCTCGAGCGTCCCTGCGCACCGCGATTGAGCTCGACAGAACCTTTGTTGCTGCAGCCATTGCGCTCGCGGAGTTGGAACGCTCGCAAGGTGATGAGGCGCTCGCTGAAAAGCTTCTGCATGAAGCGCTCGCAGGCAACCCTGACTCTGGTCCTGTGGAGCATGCGCTCGGCCTTTCTCTCATCCGGCAAAAGCGCATCCCAGAGGCGATGGACTATTTGGCGCGGGCCGCGGAACATGCCCCTGGGAACGCGCGCTTTGCCTATGTACTTGCCGTGGCCTTGCACGACACGGGTAAACCGGGCGAAGCCGTGCGGGTGTTGCAGGCAGCGCTGCTGCGCAATCCCTATGATCGCGAACTGCTTTCGATACTTGTCTCCTACGAGATGGAAGCAGGCAACTTGACGGCTGCGCTCGACGGCGCGGAACTTCTCGCGCGTCTGGAACCCGACAGCGCGGCGGTCTCGCGCCTGCTCGGTCATATTCGCCAACGCATGCGCTGAGCTGCTTGGGCGAAGACCA
>CAZDNY010000467.1:0-3174 GCA_964506885.1 uncultured Hyphomicrobiaceae bacterium
ATCTATGGGCGGCGTGTCTTCCAGCGGCGTGCCGGGGATGGCAATCAGCATGTTGATGGGCACGCTCTCGGGGTGCTCATCGAGGTTGGCCAGCGTGACGAGCATGTCGACGCGATCGTCTTCCGTCTCGCCCATGCCGATGATGCCGCCCGAGCAGACCTTCATGCCGGCTTCGCGGACACGCGCCAGCGTATCGAGGCGGTCGGCGAAGGAGCGCGTTGAAATGATCTCGGCGTAGTAGCGCTCGGAGGTGTCGATGTTGTGGTTGTAGTAGTCGAGGCCGGCGTCCTTGAGGCGCGCGATGTCGGTGTCGGTGAGCATGCCGAGCGTCATGCACGTTTCCATGCCCATCGCCTTAACGCCCTCGACCATGGCGATGACGGCGTCCATGTCGCGGGCCTTGGGTTCGCGCCATGCAGCGCCCATGCAATAGCGGGTGGCGCCGCCCGCCTTGGCCTTGCGCGCTTCCGCCAGGACGCGTTCGACTTCCATCAGCTTGGAGGCCTTGAGGCCGGATTCGTGGTGGGCGGACTGGCTGCAATAGCCGCAGTCCTCCGCGCAGCCACCGGTCTTGATGGAGAGGAGCTGGCTCTTTTGGACGCGGTTGGGATCGAAATGTGCGCGGTGTACACTGGCAGCCCGGAACAGGAGATCGTTGAAGGGCAGAGCGTAGAGTGCCGCCGCCTGGTGCCTGGTCCAGTCGTGGCGCGGCGTTGAATCGTCGGTGGGCCGAGAGGCAGGCGTTCGGTCGAGCATTCGTGCGGGTCCGTCGGTTTGGCGGCGATTTGAAGGTTTGTTCGCACGGGCCAGCCCCACGGGGCAAGGCGGTTGTTGGTCGAACGGGCGGCCAGACAGGCGTGTTTGCCGGCATGGATGAGGCAAAACCGGGCGCGGGGTCCGGTTTTCCGGTCTTTTCGTGTCGTCGGGGTTGTCGATTCTGGCTAGGCGCCGATCTTGCCCCCGCCCCTGCGCGTGATGGCGACCACGGACGGGCGCGGCGGTGTTCCGGACTGGAAATCCGGCCAGCGGGTCGTCGGATTGGCGAACGTGGAGGGCGTGTCGCGCGAGCCTTCGCCGGGATGCTGGACGGCGACGAACAGGGTTTCGGCATCGGGCGTGAACACCGGGCCGCACAGCTCCGCACCGATCGGGACACGGAAAAAGAGCTTGGACGTCCCACGCGCCTTGCCGGCGGTCTCCATGGCCCACAGGCCGTCGGTGCGCCCGGTCTTGGCCGGTGCGTTGCCGTCGGTGGCGATCCACAAGCGGCCAAGCGAGTCGAACGCGCAGTTGTCGGGCATGCCGAACCAGCCGTTCTCGGTGGTCAGCGGGTTGAAGGTGGCGCCGACGTCGGACTTGGCCGGGTCGCCGCAGCGCACGAGGATTTCCCAGCGGAAGGTCGGCGCTGCATGGTCGCCGCCGTCGGGCGTGATTTCGATGATGTGGCCGAACCTGTTCTTGGCGCGCGGGTTGGCGGCGTCTGCGCTTTCCTCGGTGCGCTTGTCGTTGTTCGTCAGCATCACATAGACCTTGCCGGTCTTGGGGTTGGCCTCAATGTCCTCGGGACGGTCCATCTTGGTTGCGCCCAACAGATCGGCGGCCATGCGGGCGTGAATGACAACGTCGCCTTGATCGTTGAAGCCGCTCGCCTGCGTCCAAGGTCCCGTGCCGTGTTCCAACGGCAACCAGACACCGGTGCCATCGGCATCGAAGCGGGCGACGTAGAGTGTGCCCTCGTCGAGGATGTCCCTGTTGGCGGCCGGGTTGGCGAGGTCGACGCTGGCCTTGGTAACGAAGCGGTAGACGTAGTCGAACCTCTGGTCGTCGCCCTGATAGACGACGAAGCGACCGTCGCGATTGATAACGTTGCCGGCTCCTTCGTGCTTGAAGCGGCCGAGCGCGGTGCGCTTGACGGGGGTCGATGTCGGGTCCATCGGGTCGATCTCGACCACCCAGCCGAAGCGGTTTGCTTCGTTGGGCTCCTTGATGATGTCGAAACGATCGTGGAACTTGGCCCACTTGTAGACTTCGGCGGGAATGCCGTAGCGCTTCAGGGCTGCGGGATCCTTGGCTTTGTCGAACTGGCCCTTGCCCCAGAAATAGTAGTTGAAGTTCTCTTCGCAGGTGAGCCACGTGCCCCAGGGCGTCATGGCGCCGGCGCAGTTGTTGAGCATGCCATGCACGCGCGCGCCGGTCGGGTCAGTGCTGGTTTTCATCCTGGCGTGACCGGCGGCGGGGCCGGAGATGCGCATTTCGGTTTCGCCGGTGATGCGACGGGCATACCTGGAGCCGGGCACCACCGACCATTTGCCGTCCTGTTTGCGGACCTCGAGGACCGAGCCGCCGTGCGCCATGATTTCCGCGTCGACCTGCTCCCTGGTGATGGCGTCCCAGGCGGCCTGTGCGCCAGCGTCGGCCGGCACGCCTTCGTACATGATCTCGGGGTCGACATATTCGTGATTGACGACGAGCAGGCCGTGCTCGCTGCTCTTGTCGAGCGGCAGGTAGCCGAGGAAGTCATTGTTGTATCCGAACTGGCGCTGCTGTGCCTGTGGGTCGGGCTTGCCGGATGCGAAGGCTGGCGCATCGCCCAGGACCGGGTCACCCCACCTGATCAGGATGTCGGCGTCATAGCCCTCGGCCACATGATGTTTCTCATCATAGCCTGCGGCAAGTTCGGGGAAGTCGAAGTTCGGCGTCGCTCCGGTGTCAGTTGCGGCGGCCAACAACGCAGCCGGTGAGGCGGTGAGCGAAACGGCGGAGACGGCCAGCGCGGCCGACATCAGGTCGCGCCGCGACAGGCGGTGCCGGATGATGTCCGCCATCGTGGGGTTTGAACTGGCATTGGCCTCGGCGTTCTCCAGATCTTCGGCGATCACCGATACAGGCTCGAACGTCTGCTTCATGCGCTGTGGCCTCCTCCTCCAAGCTCGACGGGCGGTCTCCAGTCCTGCCGGGGCATGATCCCGACTTTTCGATGAGATCCAAATGCCGAGAAGCCGCACGTTCACGACACCATGATGACAGTGTGCCGCGCGGTCGTCGAATGGCTGTCCAAGCGGCCGTCCAGCGTCAGCGGAAAGCGAAGCGTTCGTGCGCGCCCCCTGCCGGCATTTGCCTGGGGTGGCCGGTTTGGGGGAGCGGGATGGTTCCAGCCAGACTTGCAAGGCTATG
>CAZDNY010000468.1:0-3171 GCA_964506885.1 uncultured Hyphomicrobiaceae bacterium
GCAACGAGAAGCCTGGCCCCGGCCGCTTCCGCCAGTTCACCCAGTTCGATGCCGACACCGTCGGCACGGACAACGTGGCCGCCGACGCCGAGTGCTGCATGCTGCTGGCCGAGACACTGGAAGCGCTCGGCATCGAACGCGGCGGTTTTGTCGTCAAGCTCAACAGCCGCAAGGTGCTCGACGGTGTCCTGGAAGGCATCGGCATCGCGCCGGGCGCGGATGGAGATCACGCCAAGCGCCTGGGCGTGCTGCGCGCGATGGACAAGCTCGATCGTCTGGGGCTTGAGGGCGTGACTGCGCTGCTCGGCAAAGGCCGCAAGGACGAGTCGGGCGACTTCACCCCCGGCGCCGGCCTCGATGCAAAGTCGATCGACAAGGTGCTGGGCTTCCTGAAGGCCGCTGGCAGCGACCGCTCGGATGCGCTGGCAGCGCTGGCACCGCTCGTCAAGGATAGCGCGACAGGCGAGGCCGGGGTTGCAGATCTGGCTGAGATCGACCGGCTGTTGACGGCCGCTGGGTTCGAAAGCGGTCGTGTCATGATCGATGCCAGCGTCGTGCGCGGCCTCGAATACTACACCGGACCTGTTTTCGAGGCGGAACTGACGGCCACGATCACCAGCGACGACGGCCAGCCGATACGCTTCGGTTCGGTGGGGTCGGGTGGCCGCTATGATGGTCTGGTTGCTCGCTTCATGGGTCAGCCTGTGCCCGCGACGGGTTGTTCCATCGGCGTCTCGCGGCTGCAGGCGGCGCTCAATGTGCTCAACGCCGCCGAAACAAGCGCGCCGCAAGGCCCCGTCGTCGTGCTCGTGATGGATAAGGGCGAACTGCCGCGCTACCAGAAGATGGCGCAGGCGTTGCGCGCAGCCGGCATCCGCGCCGAAATGTACCTGGGCACCTCGGGCATGAAGGCGCAGATGAAATATGCCGACAAGCGCGGCGCCCCCTGTGTCGTTATCCAGGGGTCCGACGAGCGCGAGAAGGGCGAGGTGCAGGTCAAGGACCTGATCGAGGGTGCCAAGGCCGCAGCCGCCATCGCCGACAACAAGGAGTGGAAGGAGGCCCGCCCCGCTCAGGTGTCCGTCAGCGAAGCTGATCTGGTGGCCACCGTGCGCGAGATCCTGGCCCGCCACGGGAGCGCCTGAGACATGGTCGCTGAGACAGCCAGGAAGTTCGAGGCGCTGGAAGCGCAGGCCCATAAGATCATGTCGGTCTTCATCAAGGCGGGCCATGAGGCGGTCGCACCCGCCATCATCCAGCCGGCCAGCGTGTTCCTGGACGTGATCGGTGAAACGCTGCGCGCGCGTACCTACGTCTTCACCGATCCCGACGGCGAGGAGCTGTGTCTGCGCCCCGACATCACGGTGCCGACCTGCCGCCTCCACATCGAGCGCCATTCCGAGCCTGCCACCCGCGCCAAGTATTGCTACAACGGCTCAGCCTTCCGCTTCCAGCCAGCCGGCGCACCGGTCGCCCATCCGCGCGAGTTCCGCCAGGCTGGCATCGAATCGTTCGGCGCCACCGACAAGGCCAAGGCCGAAGCACAGACGGTCGTCACCGTGCTCGATGCCCTGAAGGCGGCGGGGCTGAAGGATTTCAAGCTGCACATCGGCGATCTTGGCCTGTTCCGCGCCCTGCTCGAGGCCGCCGACATGCCGGTTCGCTGGCGCCGCCGTCTGATGCACCAGTTCTGGCGGCCCGAGGCCTTCCGCACCGAGCTGACACGGCTCACCACTGCGGCGATCGACGTACCGCGCGATGTGCCCAAGGAGCTGCTCGTCAAGCTCGATCCCGAAAAGCCTGACGAGGCCGAACGCCAAGTCGCCGCCTTCCTTGACAGCCGCGGCATCGAGATGATCGGCACGCGCTCGCTGGGCGAGGTCACCGAGAGCCTTTTGTCGATCGTCGCCGATTCCAAGACACAGCCCTTGTCGGCGGCCACTGCCAACCTGCTCGAAAGCTATGTTCGTGTCGTCGCACCCGCGCGAGCCGCCGGCGCCCGCCTGCGCGATCTTCTGCGCGACGGCAACATCGACATCTCAGAGGCATTCGATGGCTATCAGCGCCGCCTGCAGCTGCTGGCCGATGCCGGCGTCGATGTCACGCACGCCGACTTCGAAGCGGAGTTCGGCCGGACGCTGGAGTACTACACCGGCTTCGTCTTCGAGGTCGTCGTGCCCGAACTCGGCCGCCAGAGCCCGGTTGCCGGCGGTGGGCGCTACGACACGCTGATCCGCCAGTGCGGCGCGCAGGAGGAGGTACCCGCCGTCGGCGCCGCCATCCACACCGAGCGCCTGCTTTCCGCTCTGACAGGAGACGTGAGATGACGGGGCCAGACACGCTCGTTCTCGCCGTCCCTTCCAAGGGACGCCTGATGGAGCAGTCCATCGAGATCTTCGCCAACGGCGGCCTCAACCTGCGCAAGGTCGGCAACCAGCGCGGCTACCGTGGCGAGATCGAAGGCATCGGCAATGTCGAGGTGGCGTTCGTTTCCGCCTCCGAGATCGCCCGCTACCTGAAGACCGGCCGCGCCCATATCGGCATCACCGGCGAGGATCTCGTACGCGAGCAGATGACCGATTGGGAAGAGCGCATCGAGGTGTTGAAGCCGCTGGGCTTCGGCCACGCCGATGTCGTCGTCGCCGTGCCCGATTGCTGGATCGACGTGCGCGTCATGGCCGACCTCGACGAGATCTCTTCGGCGTTCCGCCAGATCCATGGCCGCTGGTTCCGCGTCGCCACCAAGTACATCAACCTGACGCGCCGCTTCCTGTCCTCGCGCGGATTGACCGACTTCCGCATCGTCGAAAGCCTCGGCGCCACGGAGGGCACGCCCGCCGCCGGCACCGCCGACTTCATCGTCGACATCACGACCACAGGCTCGACGCTGAAGGCCAATGGTCTCAAGATCCTCGACGACGGCCTGATCCTCAAGTCCGAGGCCAACCTGATCGCCTCGCGTGTCGCCACCTGGACACCGCGCGTGCGCGAAGCCGAGAACATCATCCTGGACAAGCTGGGTGTGTGAGGCTCAACGAGCGCGCGCCGGCAAGCTGAGCCGCGCGCAAGCAGCGTGCGCGCCAGGCCGTTCGATTGTCACCATGGTGGGAAGAAGGTTGGTAGCGGAGGAGGGACTTGAACCCCCGACACGCGGATTATGATTCCGCTGCT
>CAZDNY010000469.1:0-3157 GCA_964506885.1 uncultured Hyphomicrobiaceae bacterium
TGGCTTTCAGGCTGCGCGGTTGGAGTTTGGTGGCGGGCATTGCAGTGAGCGCCATGTGTGCGTGGTTCGCCGCCGGTCAGGGTGCGCGCGCCCAACAGGCGGAGCCCGCTCGTGGCGGCCATGAGCGTGCCCAGACCGCGGGGCTTGCCTTCACGACCAACCAGAACGCGGAGACCGTCTCGGTTGTTGCGCTGGGGGGCGGGCAGCAACCCATGAGCGTGGTTGCGCGCATCCCGGTTGCAGGCAAGCCGGCAGGCATCGCACTCTCGCCAGACCAGCGCACGTTGTACGTGACGGCGCCGGAAGCCAAGGACCTTGTCGTCATCGACGTTGCGCGGCGCGTGGTCGTCAAACGCATCAAGGTCGGGGAGGGGCCGCTCGGGATCGCGGTCAATCCGGTCAGCGGGGATGTGCTGGTGGCCGACTGGTATCAGCACAAGCTCAGGATCATCGATCCGCGGTCGCTGACGGTGACGGGAGAGGTGGCGACGGGTAAATCGCCCTCCGGCGTGGCGGTGACGCCCGACGGCAAGCTGATCCTCACGACCGACCGGGACAGCAACCAGGTCTCGGTCATCGATGCAGCGCAAAGACAGGTGATAGCGGTCATTCCCGTTGGCGAGCGGCCATTCGGAATTACGGTCGATGCGGCGGGCACGCGGGCCTATACGGCGAACGTGAAATCCAACGACGTCAGTGTCGTGGACATCGCTGTGGGCAAGACGGCAGCGACCTACAAGGTGGGGCGGCGGCCCTACGCGGTGGCGCTGGCTGCCGGCAAGGCGTTCGTCAGTGACCAGTACAGCGGCACCGTGACGGTGATCGATCTGGGCAGCGGGCAGACGGCCGGGACCATCGAGGTTGGCGAACATCCCGAAGGGATCATCGCTTCGGCATCGGAACGGTTCGTCTATGTGGCATGCTGGATGGACAACACGCTGGAACGGATCGATACGCAGACACTGCGCGTCAGCGGCAAGGTGGAAGTGGGTGATGGCCCCCGGTCCTTCGGTATGTTCGTGATCGATGATCCGGCGGCGGAGACTTCGCGTTGACCGCAATGGCCGGTCCGGCTGGATGCCAATGAAGGACCGCGGCCGCGTTGACGAACTCTTGACCGGCGCCGCCGCACCGGGCGGGCAGTCTGCGTATAGATTGTCGGTTGAAAGGCCTAGCCGAATTGCCCATTTGGCGGCTATGACACCGTTTCTTGGGCCGCCAACGCCTTGAACGAGCCGAAAAAGTCCGGGGCGCACCCGGCCAAACTGGAGGAGATGACACCATGCTGAGGACGTTGTGCTGCGGTGCTGTACTGGCGGTCGCCGTCATGGCCGGACCCTATCAGGACCTGCGCGCAGCCACCGCGGCGCCGGCCGCGACGGCCTTGCTGTTCGACGCGCCGCACCTGTCCAACGTATCGAACGGAACGACGCTGTCCTACGCGTTCGAGCGTCAGGTTTCGGAGCCGAAGTTGCTGGGAGAACCGTTCAAGGACGACATCAAGGTCGATGTGGTCAAGGAGGGCGAAAATGGAACGCGTACGGTCGTCGTGAAAGTCTTCACGGGTGAGCGCGGGCGGCCAGCACAGAATATCGACGGCATGACGGGCAATCCGCTGCTGGTGGTATTCCTCGATCGCGCCGTCAACAACATTGCCATGCTGTCGGGCGGCAACCGCCCCTATCTGAAGCACAAGATCAAGACGAGCTTCACCAGCGTGGCAAAGGTCGAGCCCGTGGACATTGCGTATGGCGGCGGTACCGTGAAGGGCAACCGGATTGCGGTGAAGCCTTTTGTCGGTGACGCCAATGCGCTGAAGATGATGGGCTATGATGGGATGACCCTTGAAATCGTCGTTTCCGACAAGGTGCCAGGGCATTTCGTGGCGTTTGAATCGCATTACGAGAGCCCGATGAAGGGCAGCCCGAAGCTCGACGAGACGATCAAGCTGGAAGGTGTTGGAGAGATCAAATGACATCAATCGCACACCGCCATGTCTCATCGCGCGCTTTCATGCGGGGCGTGTTGGCGGCAGCGCTGGCGATACCAATGGCGCTCGCAGCGCCGAGCGGCGCAGACGCGGTCGAGACAGTAGAAAATGACTACCCGACGGTAGCGCGTGCGGACTATGTTTTTGCGTGCATGCAGGTCAACGGCCAAACCCGCGAAAACCTCATCAAGTGCTCGTGTTCGATCGACGTAATTGCCGAGCTTCTGCCTTATGACAAGTACGAGCAGGCGGAAACCGTGATGTCGGTGATCCAGAAGGGCGGTGAGAACGTGGCTTTCTTGTACTCCCCCATGTTCCAGGAGAAGGTCAAGGAGCTCAAGCGCGCGCAGGTGGAAGGCGAGTTGCGCTGCTTCTAAGGTCTTTGGGCCGTCGACATTGATTGATAGAGGCTTGCTCGCCTGCAGCGTTGCTGACAGTCGACAGTGATCAGCGAGCCGCGCCGGCCCTCAGCCACAGTCGCGGCGAAACGGCTCTCGTTGGGTCGGTCGTGGCGCTGTCTGTACCGGAACGTGCGGTGTCGACCGCGTGCCGTTCGTTCTGCCGGCTCACGAGCCCTTCGGTGTATGGCGCGCGGTGAAAACGGAGCCGTCGGTGTCTTTCGCGGTCACCACGATCTCGTTGTCGGCCCCTGGTGCATAGGTGAAGCGGATGTTGGGGTTTTCCGACAGTGAAATGCCACCCTCCATTTTGAAGACAACCTCGTCGCCGCGCTTGACCTCGATCTGCTGCACATACTTGGCCGGGATGTAGAGGCCCGTGAGCTGGTTCATCTGCATTCCCGAATAGTTGGGATGGCGGATCATGACCTGCGCTTCCTGCGTCATCGGCGACTGGTCGGCCTGATGCAGGCGAAGTTTCATCTTTCCGAGCTGGGCCAGGGCCTCTTCGGCATCCTTGAGCGCAGGCGCGGAGCACCCGCCGGCGGCTTTCACGAACTTCGTCGCCATGTGAAGTGCGCCGTCGTTTGTCTCGAGGATGGCGCGGACGTTGGAATACATGTCGACCCGCACGCGCGTGGAGATGACGCGCTCGCCCTGACCGGCCGCCGGTCCAAACGTGAAGGTTGCTGCAACGGGCATCGGGTTCTTCTCGATGACCAGCGTCAGCGCCTTGGCGCTGGCGGCGAGCTTCGCTGGAATGCGCATG
>CAZDNY010000470.1:0-3144 GCA_964506885.1 uncultured Hyphomicrobiaceae bacterium
GTTGCATGCTGCCGGGTTGGCGCTGGCGACGTCCATGCGCCGCTATACATGGACCGCGCAGGTGTTCGGCACCGTGCTTGCCATAACGGGTGCCGTCTTGGTGACTGCGTGAGCCAAGGGTGAGACTGCGGCAACGCTGTGAAGTAGCCTTGCGTGCATTCTTCCACATTGGGCAGGTCTGAGCCCGGTGCGATACTGCACCGGCGCGCTGCTGGGCTTGGTACCATTGGCGGGAACTCAGAGTGAAGCCCTTGATGAAATCCCGACGGCTTTAATCCCGGCCGGTCACGCTTCGGTGTCGCGGATCCCCGACGGCTCATTGATTGTCGGCGTCGGGAAGATCACGCCCATGACGTTCAGGCCGCTGCATTGGGCATGCCACGATTGCTGAGCAGCGCTGGCGCTGTGACATCAATGCCTTATGTCATAGTGTCTAAAGGAACTTGAGCTGCATCAACGAACGGTGGAGGCGCAGCGATCATTTTCTTACGAGCGCGATAATCATTTTCTTACGAGCGCGATTTTTTTGAGGAGTTTCGATGACCATGCAGAATGCAACAGAAGGTTCGGGAGTCCGTGAGGCGGTTGGTGTATTCGATGACGCCGAGATGCTTCAAGGGGCGATCGACGAACTCATGAGCAGCGGCTTTGATCGCGCCGAGGTAAGCCTTCTTGCGAGTGAAAGCGCCGTCGAGCAAAAGCTCGGGCACAAATACAAGAAGGTCAGTGAGCTAGAGGACGACCCGGATGTGCCCCGCGCTGCCTATGTCTCGACGGAATCCATCGGCGATGCGCAAGGCGCCCTGATCGGCGGTCTGATGTATGTTGGTGCGGGCCTCTTGATGGGGCCGGTCGCCTTTGCCGGTGGAACGCTTGCAGCAGGGGCTGGTGCTGCCGTCCTAGGCGGCGGGCTGGGCGGTGTGATCGGTGCCGGGCTCGCAAAGCTGGTTGGCGACCAGCATGCTCGGCGTCTGGAAGAACAGATCAAGCATGGCGGTCTGTTACTGTGGGTGCGTGTCTGGAATGCCGAGGATGAAAGGCGCGCGGTCGATATCCTTTCGCGCCACTCCGGTCGGGATGTTCATGTCCACCAGGAGTGAGCGTGCCGCACGCGCAATTGAGGACGTGGCGTCGGCTGGCAGAACCGCACATGACATTTTGGCGACTGAGGGCCCAGGGAGGATCTAGCGATGCCCTACTGGACGGTGAAAGCAAGTTGGCTGGAGGACGAGTCTGAGTCGAGCCAGCAGTGGGACGTCAATGCGCCGACTGCGCTCGATGCCATCAGGGAGGCGATGGCGCACATTCGCTTTCAGCCACATCATGTGGAGGTGAAACTGCGTCAAGGCGAGAGCTTGAGCGCACTGCGCCCGGGAGAGGCACGCCGCCGGCCCGACAGTTGACGTTTCGCCCGACTGGGTCGAACGACTGAAGGGATCGCCGGTATGAAACCTGAAACGTTCCAGAAAGCGCTGGCAGTTCAATGCCGCCGAAGAAGCGGTCGCCCTCGAATTAGGCATGCCTGGAGAGGCAAGCGATCTTTTGCGGCGGATTCTCATGGCTCGTGGCGAGGTTGCCAGGCCGATTGATGTCGAGCATACCCGGCCGACAAAAAATCACGTTATGGGTCGCGGTTCGGTTACGACGTCGCGCATGTAAGCTGTAATGCGGCGCGCGACCTGGGAGGCAAACAGGACGTTTCGGTGGCCCAAGCCTACGTAGGGCTGCAATTCGGCAAAATGGCAGTGCGCGGCGATTTCGCGCGACGCGCTGTAGGGTACGTCGGCGTCGTCGTGCGCATGGATGAGGAGCGCTGGCCGGCCGCATGCAACGAGAAGCCGTGCGACCGTGAAACTGCTGACCGGCCTGTGCCCGATGCGGGCGAGACGTCGCTCGAAGGCGCGCAAGGCGGACTTGTCGAGCTGCCAGTGAGCAGCAAATTCACGCGTGATATCACTGAGCCTGTTGGGGCTGGCAATCAGGACGAGGCCTTTGACACCATCGAGTGTGCCCGGCATCGGCGGCGCACCTTCCATTGCGACGAGCGCGGTCATGCCTCCAAAAGAATGTGAAACAATGCCATCGAAGGGGCCAAGCGCCCGTCCGAGGGCGACGAGTGCCTTGGCGCAGTACATGAGCGTGGTGGTGCGTCCTTGGCTGAGGCCATGTGCGGGCAGATCGACGAGCAGGGCGGTAAAGCCGGCCCGGCGGATCGGCTCGGCGAGTGCCGTCATGAATGAGGCTTCACTCGTCCAGCCGTGGACCAGCAGCACGGTGCCGCGCGATGTTGCCTGCGGATCGAAGCGATACGTGACGATCTCGCCGACGGGCGTTGGAATGCGCTGACGGGCGGCGGCGCGCAGGTAATGGCGTGCCCGACCGGCCAGTCTGCGCTGGTCGGGGTGTCGCCACTGGGAGAGGGCGGGCGTGCAGAAGATCCGGAGCGCTATGTCTGCGGCAAGACCGGGAGCGAGGTTCCCGAGCTTGCGACCGGACCAGAGCTGTGTTGGTAGCCAAGCCATGCGACCGAACCCAGGATGTGACGCAGACACCGGGTAAAGATCACATGCTGACCAGGGCGGGGCAACGCGACACTTGCGAGCGGTGCGATCCGCGTCGGCTTCGATATCGTGGTCTCAAGGGCGCGAGTGAGGCGAGATGCGCCATGTTAGACAGGGGAAGGGTCGTGTCGACAGTGGCTGCGGCCCGGATTGCGCTTGGAAGAATGAATCGGCTTGACCGTCATGCGAAGCCGCGCTGCCGGGGTGGAAATTAAATCGGTTGGCAATTTTCCGGGCGGTCGCAGCGGCGAAGAAAATTGGCGGATGGGGTGGGATTCGAACCCACGGTGGGCGTGAACCCACGGCGGTTTTCAAGACCGCTGCCTTAAACCACTCGGCCACCCATCCTGCGCGCCGGCGGCCTGAGGGCTTCCAGCGGGTGCGCGTGCCTGCCATGTAGCCCAGTCTTGCCTGCCATTCCAGATGCTGCCGGTAATTTTCGCGGGTGAGCCGGACGCCGTTTCCTGGCTCCGCCGCGCTGGTTGCGGATCAGGGTGGACGAATTGCCGGCGGCCCGACCGGTTGGCAGATCCGGGGCTGCGGACCAGCTGTGCAGGGCCGGAGAGGCTTAGGGAGAACATTT
>CAZDNY010000471.1:0-1350 GCA_964506885.1 uncultured Hyphomicrobiaceae bacterium
TCGTCCTAGGGGTTGCAGATCCGCCTAGCGTGATGCCACGGAGTTCGAACCCAAAATCTTGGATATCCAAGATGAAGCCAGCGAAATCGTGGATGCTTTATCTTGCTCTTGCGGGTTCAGAGGCGAGCGCCACTCTCAAGGTGAGAGCATCGCACTCAGTCGTCGACGGCCTTAAGCAAATCAGGGTGACGCGCCTCTTTCAAACCGGTCTCAGTTAGCTGCGAACAAGGTCTCTACGGCGCAGCTAGGCAGGGCGCCCGGAAGAGGAATTTCGACGCCAGAGACAGCGGGTCATTTGGCGCCTGAAGACCGGCACTTCGGGGCGCAGAGACCGCCCGTAACGACGACATGTATATGCTAACCGGCGGTTAGTCTGTGTCAAATTGCGATACCAAAATAATGCGTAAAATCAATGTGTTATGATTCGTAAGACTGGGGGGAATCGAACTGCTTACCTTCAAGCCTTGCTGGTACCGATGAGGCTGTTGATAATCAATTGTTTTCAAACACTTCTTTTGCACGCATGACGGTGCCTTTGGACTGGACTTTGCGACCCTTCGGAGCGCTACTGTCGGTGACTGGCGCGGCGAAGGCCGCATGGTCAGCCTCGGATGCACGAATCCGGGGCTTAGGGTGGTGCAAGGCGGCGCATCCCGCGCAGCCCGACACTGGGAGAGCCACCCGATGAAGATGCCGAACCCCAACCGAACCAAGAAGGAAAAGCAGCTCAGAAACCCCTCCAACGACAGCCCGGCTCCGGTTCCGGCTGACCTGCCGCGACCCGCCGGCAAGCTTGGCGATATCCTCGGCCGCCTCGCCTCGAAGAACGGCGCCACCGCTGACGAGTTGGTCAATGCGACCGGCTGGCAGAAGCACTCGGTCCTCGGCGCCTTGAGCAAGCTGAAGGCGCGTGGTTTCGAGATCCGGCTCGACGCAAAAGCCAACCGCAAGGCCTACCGACTTGTATCGACGGTAGGTTGAGCGATGCGGAAAAAGGATCGCACAAGTACGACGTCCACAGTCGGCGCGCCCGGGCGCGCCGACACCGAAGCTCTCGAGGCGGCATTGTCCGCGTTAGCAGGCATGAGCCCGGCGGGCCTACGGAACGAATGGTTGCGACACTACCGTTCTCGTCCGCCCAATCGGCTGAGCCGCGATCTGCTCGAGGTTGGCGTCGCGTGGAAGCTGCAGGAGCGTGCATTCGGCGGCCTCTCCGCGGCAATCAAGCGTCAGATCGCCGAGCTGAGGCGGACAATGGCCACGAAGGCGGACTTGACGAAGGCACGTGCCGTCACTCTGAGGCCGGGCGCCCGTCTCATACGCGAATGGAAGGGCGAAACACACGAGGTC
>CAZDNY010000471.1:1450-3142 GCA_964506885.1 uncultured Hyphomicrobiaceae bacterium
TCGTCTACAAGGTCGACCGGCTTACGCGCTCGCTCCGTGACTTTGCCAAGATCGTAGATGCCTTCGACGCCAAGAGCGTCTCATTCGTCTCGGTGACTCAGCAGTTCAATACCACGACGTCGATGGGGCGCCTGACTCTCAACATGCTCTTGTCGTTCGCCCAGTTTGAGCGTGAAGTGACCGGCGAGCGAATTCGCGACAAGATTGCCGCTTCGAAGCAGAAAGGCATGTGGATGGGTGGCCTGCCGCCGCTCGGCTACGACGTTGCCGATCGCAAGCTTGCCGTGAACGCGACCGAAGCCGAAACCGTCCGACATATCTATCACCGCTACACGGCGTTGAAATCGGTGCATGCGCTGAAGCTGGAGCTGGACGAATCGGGCGTTGTCAGCAAGGCGCGCCGGGATCGAAGCGGCAATGCGACCGGAGCCAAGCCGATCGCGATCGGCGCTCTGTACCACATCCTGCAGAACCGGCTGTATCAAGGCGAGATCATGCACAAGGGTAAGCCCTATCCCGGTCAGCATGACGCCATCATCGACGAGGAACTGTGGTCCGACGTCCAGGCGATCCTGTCAGTCAATCGCGTTGAGCGAACGACGCGATCCAAGGCTCTTGCTCCGAGTCTGCTGGCCGGCCTTGTCTACGATGGCGGCGGCGAGCGCATGTCACCGACGCACGCCACAAAGAACGGCACGCGCTACCGCTATTATGTCAGCCAATCGTTGATTAAGCGCGGCCGGGTCAAACCTTCCGAGTCTGCCTGTCGTGTTCCGGCCTCCGATCTCGAGGTTCTCGTCGAGGACCAGATCCACACGTTGCTGCAGGAACCAGCTTCCATTCTGGCGTTCGCGGGAACGACCACGGTCGCGGCGCGCAAGGCGCTCATTGACCAAGCGGCATGCCTCGCGCAGCGTTGGCCAGAGTTGTCCGCATCCGAGAAACGCGGCATCCTTGGCGCATGCCTCTCTCGGGTGGAGGTCAAACCCGAGACCATTGTTATCGCCCTCCGCCCGCTGCGGCTCCTTGAGGCCATCCGTGGGAAGTTGAGCCCTTGCCAGTTCGACTTGTCGGACGAGGGGCCGAGCGCCGTGCTGACAATACCGGCGCGCGTTAAGCGGACCGGTATGGCAAACAAGCTTGTGATCGAGGGACAATCCGAAACCGCGATCAAACCGGATCGAAGCCTTCTGCGCCTGATCGTGCAGGCGCGGTACTTCCACGATCTCGTGACGAACAGCAACGGCAGGTCAATCAGGGATCTCGCCGACGAGGCGGGGGTGAGCCCCTCCTACTTTACCCGTGTCTTCCGGCTGAGCTTCCTTGCGCCTAACATCACCAGGGCGATCGTCCAGGGGCGCCAGCCAGCCGAGTTCAGTGCGATCAAGCTCATGCGCGCTGGCCAGTTCGGTTCGCGCTGGTCCGACCAGCGCCGCGAGCTTGGATTCGATTGACCGCGCCAGTCTCTCGGAAGTGCCCCGTCGCCCACCAGTTGAGACGGCGGCTCGCCGATCTCGTCAGCATCAAATGAGCGAAACGACCCACCGCGCCCGCCGCCAACGGTACCACTCAAGAGCCGATAGGAGACTTGGACCGGAGAGGCCCGCGAGAACCCGCACCGAAGCGGTCTCTCGGTCGCAGATAAAATGGCATCGTGCCGCTAACCGGCGGACACTACGGACGAAGTTCGAC
>CAZDNY010000472.1:0-3126 GCA_964506885.1 uncultured Hyphomicrobiaceae bacterium
GGTACGGCGCAGATCCTCAAAACACAGATCGCTGGCGCGCGGCTCGGCATCAAGACGCCGCAGACCCGCGATGGGTATACGCGTCTGGCGGCTCGGGAGCAGCAGGGCGAATGACTTGACGCAGCCGGTTGTCAGCTCGCTGCTGGTGTGTGTGGCGCGAACCTGGACCCGCTTGTTGCCGGTTCCGGCGAGCAATTCATCGTCAAATCCTGGGTGAGCGCAGAGGCGGCTTGCGGGCGATCATGGTCGCGACCCAAGCCGCAGGGAGGGTGCAGGCCGCGAGCAGCAAAGCATATCCCAAGCTACCCAGATTCGCATCCGGTCCGATGATCTGGAGGAGGAGCGGAACAAGGATCAAGTACAGGCCGAACGCCACGGCTGACAAGACCGTGACAAAAATCAGATAGGCGGCCAGCAGCTTTTGTTTATCGTGCTTGATGGCGCGGACGTATGGGATGGCCAGAAGCAAGATGATGATCCAGACCATCAGGGCTGTCGGGGCCGTAGTCATCTGACATTCTCCTTATTGCCTCGTTACAACGAAGCAGCGCGTCGGAAGGTTTCAGGCGCGCGGCGTGCCGGGGCGGCAAGCGTATACGGATTTCGTTGTACAACGCTGTAACCGCTATGTGAGTGGGTTCCGGTGGGAACGGAACGCGGCCGCAGGCGTTTAACTATATACAGTATCTAGAATTCAAAACCGGACTGCGCGACTTGAGAGGTGGTGCGGTGCGGGAAGACGACGTGAGCAAACAACTCGATCGTCCGTCTCAAAACAGGAGGCTGAAATGACCAGGACTGTGACCGGAACCTTCGGTACGAAAGAGCAGATCCAGAACGCCAGGGAGGATCTCGTCGCCACCGGGATTCCGCAGGAGAAGATCTACGTCGACGAGGCGGCCTGCCAGATCAAGGTTCTGACACCCGAGACCACGGCACGTGAGATCACCGAGATTCTCATGCGCCACGATCCCAGGAAACTGAGCTGATAGCGGAAGTCTGATTCGGGTTTGCATTCAGAGAGACGGGTGCAGAGCGAAAGAGGCGGACGCGGTCGCAGCGCTTTCCGTCAATATATTTCGATGACGCGCGGCGGCTGTCTGCCCGTTGATCCCCGTTGATCGTGGACGGTTCGAACAAGGAGAGTAGGACGCGATGGCATCGAAGATCACGCAACTCAATCATGAGCGCGCGACGCAGGATCCGGAGTCTCAGTTCGACAGTCCCAGTGCCCTGGCGCAAGAAGTGGGACTGACACGGGGCGAAAAAATCGCGGCGCTGGAACGTTGGGCACAACTCGTCGATCGGCGGCTGGCGTCGGGCTACGAGGGCATGCCCACTTATGGCACGGAGCCGCGTGACGCAGAACTGCTGCGCCAGATCGAACTCCAAAAGGCCAAGCTGGAAGGCGAAGCCAAGGCATCATGAGTTGAGACGCCATAACTGCGACGGGGCGCGTTGCCTGCGTCGGCGCGGGCGTACAGTATCGGCCAAGTGCGCGCTAGACCGCGTTCATGTTTCTGGGAAGCGCGAACGCGATCGCGTCTTATGGTCTTGAGCATGTTTTTCACGGCCGAACCGCTCACACTTCGGCTAAACGTGCGCTTTAGCTTTGAGCATGTTTTTCACGCCGAACCGCAAACACTTCGGCTAAACATGCTCTAATCGAGCGGTGCCGTCGGCGCTAGCAGTTCCGGGCGGTACTCGAAATGCATGGTGTCGTAGTGGTACCACTTGCCGCCCCAGATGAAGCCGTGCGCCTCGAAGATCGCGACGATTTCCTCGGGGACGCGATTGCGCCAACGGTGGGTGCCGTCAGCGTCGGGCTTCGACCAGCGCCAGTAGTCGGCATTATTCGTTGCGATGTCGATGGCGATTGCATAGCTGTGTGCGGACAGGCGATCGGTGCCGGCAATGGCGCGGCAATTGTAGGTCCCCGCGGGCGGCACGAGATAGCGATCGAAGCTGGCTGGCAGTTCGTCAAGGGCGCGGCTGACGGCAGCCAATCTCTTGGCGACGCCGTTGATTGGTGTCACCTTCAGCTTGACGCCGGATTTTTTCGGTAGCCAGACGACATCGACGAGGCGGTCGGTGACCGCGCCGGTCCGACAGTCACCGTAGATCTTCGTGAAGAATGCCGTGTTGCGTGCGCGGCCTGGATCGACGTTGTGTCCGGGCGGGCCAGTCAACGGCCCTGCCGGGTATGGCTGGGCCAGCATATCGGCGACGTCGGGGGCGGCGAGCCATTGGGCGTGAGACTTGGTGGCCTGACCATCGTCGAGGGCAAGTGTCGTACCGTCGTGCCAATGAATCAGTCCGTCGCGAATGTCCCTGATGTGATCGGGATACGCGGACAGGAGGCGTGCGGCGACGGTGTCGGAGTTCGATGCGTGTGCCGGAGGTTGCGCTCCGGTCTGGCGGGCCAGCGCCATCAAGGCCCCGGCGGCGACGATGAGGACCGCTGTGAACCCGCGGTGCGCAATCCGGAGGCGGGGGTATCGGGGCCCATCGTTGGGCTGCGCTGCTCGTCGGGGCGGGGGTTGCGGTCGGACAGTCATCGCATTCATCTGTGTTTATTCAAATATCGATCTGCGCGTGAGTCGAGCTAGGACGCGAAGGGCGGCAGCCGGGCGGTGGTGCGCCCGGTTCGTTCTCTACCATGTCCGGGAAGGATCATAACGAATCAGCGGCATGCGGAGTGCTGTGGCTCGTTGAGGCCCCCGCATCCCCGCAAAATCAGCGAAAATCCGCCTCCATCGTGGCTGCTTTACCGGCGGCCCCGACCTGCTACAGTGTCATCAAGTCATAGCCAGGAAGACGCCTGTAGAGGCGGCGATGTTTTTCACGTCGCGCGCGGCCAGGCGCTGGGAAGGGGTCCGTGGAGGGTCTTCAGGATGAGGAGGGCGTGCCAGGCACGTCCGATCCGTCGAAAACAGAGCCGATGAACATGCAGGCGCCGCTGAATGAGCTTTCAGCGGACGCAGCTGTCTCCGGAGCCGATTCACCTCAAGACCTAGCTGCCCTGGATGGCCAGGGCCTGCGCAGTCCACCTATCGACACGGGCGGCGCCGTGCTCCGCGATGAGCCCTCTGAACGCGGCGGTGGCGGCTGGCACAGTCAAGCACT
>CAZDNY010000473.1:0-2671 GCA_964506885.1 uncultured Hyphomicrobiaceae bacterium
CGCGATTCTCGCTGAAGCCTTCGTAGCGGCCGAAGTCCATGTGGAGGTATTCGAGCTTGGCGGTCATGCCGGGCGAGAAGGCGTGTTCGACACCGGCGCCCAGAACCCAGCCGGAGCGGACACTTTGATTGTGCGCGGTCTGGCCGTCGGCGTCGCCGTAGCCGACTTCGTTGACTTCGGTGACTGCCCAGCCGCCGGTGCCATAGAGGAGTGTTCGAGGGCTCCACAACCAGCCCGCACGCGCGCGCACCGTGCCCCAGAACGGACCGTACTCGGCTTTCCAGACGTGGCCATCGAAGATCACCTTGTCGTCGGCGGACACGTCCATGATGCCGATGTCGCCTTCGATTCCGAAGAGGATGCGCGGACCGAACATATAGTTGTAGCCGAGCGTCAGACTGGCCGCGCCGCCGGAGAGATCGGTGGTGGCAAGGCCATGATTGTCATTGCGATCGTAGTAATGCTCCGACTCGCCCCAGCCGTATCCAAGGCTCGCGCCCCAATACATCCCCTGCCAGATGGGCGGTGCCGTGTCATAGACCGGCTCAGCAGCGGAAATCTCTGCACGCTTGCCGCGCGTATCGGCAGCATGGACCGCGGTAACGGTCATATATGCGACCGACGAAAGAGAAAGTGCAAACAGCGATGCATAGATGCGCGTGGATAGTGTCATCAATGGTGCTCCAGGCTTGCGCCGCACCCGCCATCCAGTAGCGATGCCTCTTATGAAGGCTTTCGCCGCTGGCCCCCGGCCGATGTGACGCGGATTTGCGAAGCACCTCCCCCGAGGCTCACGACGCGTGACCGCCGACGCCAGGGGACGCCCGAGCCATGGCAGCGGATAGGCGTCACCATGGCCAAAAATTGTTTTTTATTGTTTTAAATCTGCTTGTTATGCCCTTTTGTTAATATCTCTCCGAGCATTTATGGATGCTGCAACCCCGCGTTTTCCAGTGTCGATCAAAGCTTGCTCTATTCACGCGGCGTGGTCTCCTCGACCTGCTGCATCGCGAGCCCGATCACCGACCTTCATCATAGTTCTAGCGCGCATCGTTCGGGTCGCGGGAGCTTGGCACGAACAAGGATGCGGGGAAGTCGGCCGCGTAATGCGGGTAACGTGGCCGCGGCTCATAGCGCGGGCGCTCGCGTGCGTCCGGTTCGATCAAGCGCCTGTAGAGATGCCATGTCGCGTGTCCAAGGATGGGCAGAGCGACGGCCAATCCCATCAGCAGCGGGAGGGCTCCGACAAGCAGCGTCAAGGCTACGATCAATCCCCAAACAAGCATGACGAGAGGATTACGCGTCACCGCCTTGATCGAGGTCGTCACGGCGGCAGCAACGCCGACATGGCGGTCCAGCATCAAAGGGAAAGAGACGACACTCACCGCCATGGCGATGACGGCGAAGACCAAACCGACAAGATTGCCGACCAGCATCATGTTGCGGCCATGCGCGGTGTAGAGCACTTCGTTCAAGAACTCGCCGAACGTGGCGTGATAGGTCAGCCCGAAGTAGGCAGTGAAAATGCCGTGCGCGACGGCAATCCAGAGCGCAAACAACAAGAGCAACATGGCGCCGAGCAGCAGGATCGACGGGAATGACGGCGAGTGGCGCACGTCGAAGACGTGGAGTGCGTGGGTATCGCGCCCTTCCTCGCGGCGCCGACTGAGTTCATAAAGCCCGACTGCCGCAAACGGACCGAGCAATGCGAAGCCGGCGGCCAACGGGTAAAGCAGCGCAAAGAGATTGCCGCCGAAGACGATCCTGGCCAGCAGAAGCCCCGCTGCGGCGTATATGATGCCGAGGAATACTGCATGGGTCGGCATCGCGCGGAAATCGGAATATCCCTGGCGCAGGGCATATCCAAGATCCGCCAAGCCGATCTTCCTGAGAGATGGCGTTTCGCCAACGGCCTCGATCGGCGTGATGATGTCGCTCTCAATGTCGATGCGGGATGGAGTCACCATGACCTTCAACCTCCGGAACTGAAGTTACGGGGCGGTCGCGGTCGGCGTATGCGCTCTGTCAGAGGCGCGTGACGCGTGCGTATGTCGGCACGGGTCACGAGTGATCGCGACCATGCATGAATTCAAGCCTAGCGCGGAATGCGCCGCCGGTCGCGACATGGCGCGCACGGATCACGCAATCGTGCTCGCGTGGGCCATGCATGCAGCGCACGTCAATGCTTGCAGCAGGAATAATGCCGCGCTTCAGAACATCGCGGGATGCACCTTGTCGGGCGGGGCGTGACCATCGAAGAAGGTCTTGATGTTGATGATCACCTTCTCGCCCATGTCGACGCGGCCCTCGATGGTGGCGGAGCCCATGTGCGGCATCAGCACGGCCTTCGGGTTCTTCAACAGGCGCGGATTGACCGCGGGCTCATGTTCGAACACGTCGAGGCCGACCCCGCCAAGCTCGTCCTTCTCCAGCATGCGGGCCAGCGCGTTCTCGTCGATCACTTCGCCGCGTGCCGTGTTGACGATGATCGCATCAGGCTTGACCAGCTGCAGCCGCCGGGCTGAAAGCAGGTGATAGGTGCCGGGCGTGTGCGGGCAGTTGATCGAGATGATGTCCATGCGCGCCAGCATCTGGTCGAGACTTTCCCAGTAGGTTGCCTCGAGTGCCTCTTCCACGCTGGCGTGAACCGGCTTGCGGTTGTGATAGTGGA
>CAZDNY010000473.1:2681-3125 GCA_964506885.1 uncultured Hyphomicrobiaceae bacterium
GCAATCCGAACGCCTTGGCGCGCCTGGCAACAGCCTGGCCGATCCGGCCCATGCCGATGATGCCCAGCCGCTTGCCGTAGATGCGACGGCCCAGCATCCAGGTCGGCGACCATCCCTGCCAGACATTCTCTTCGCCGATGACCCTCGCGCCTTCGATCAGCCGCCGCGACACCGCAAGGATAAGCGCCATGGTCATGTCTGCGGTATCTTCCGTCAGCACGCCGGGTGTGTTGGTCACCGTGATGCCGCGTGCCGTCGCGGTTTCAACGTCAATATTGTCGACGCCGGTCCCGAAATTGGCGATCAGCTTGAGTTGCTCTCCGGCCTGCATGATCACCGACTTGTCGATCCGGTCCGTGACCGTCGGCACCAGCACTTCGGCCTTCCTGGCAGCCTCGATCAGCTGCGCCTGGCTCATTGGTTCGTCGGTGTCGTTGAGCGTTG
>CAZDNY010000474.1:0-3125 GCA_964506885.1 uncultured Hyphomicrobiaceae bacterium
TTTTGCGGCCGCACGCCTACCATCCTCGCGCCGAGCAGGAGGACACCGTCATGCCATCTCCCGAACACCACGCCAGCAACGCCACCGAGAAGCTGCACAACTTTGCCCAGCCGATCGGCAACCTGCTGACCGAGACATTCCACATGATCGGCCTGTTCGCGATCGGTGCAGCGACCGTCTGGGCCGGCGTGGTCTTCTTCATCGAGTTGATGGGCAAGGGTCACGCCTCCATCGAGGACCTGCTCTTGCTCTTCATCTATCTCGAGATCGGATCGATGGTCGGCATCTATTTCAAGACCAACCACATGCCGCTGCGCTTCCTGATCTATATCGGCATCACCGCGCTGACGCGCCACCTCATCGGCTGGGTCAACCACGAGCCCAAACCCGACATGGGCGTCGTCATTCTCTCTGGCGCGATCCTGATCCTGGCAATCTCCGTCGCAGTGATCCGCTATGCCTCGTACAAATTTCCAGCCGGCCCGATGACGCCCGATCGCGGCGACCTGACCGACACCGATCCCGGCGTGAAGAACTAGCCTCAGAAGCTCACATCCTCGTCGGCCGCGTGATTGCGCTCGGCTTCAGAATCCGCCATCGCCAGCCGCTGCACTTCCTTGGCAGCGGCCCGCACGCGCGCCTTGTGCGCCTCGGCAACGAGCGCATGTTCGGCAAGAACCAACGCCTCGTCCGACATTGCCACCGCAGCGCTTGTCAGATCCGCACGGTCGAGCCGCACCAGAGCCGCCAGCGTCCGCTGCAGACGGATCCCCACTTCCACCGCGCCCGCCCCATCCCGCGCAATCGGGATGAAGCAGTCTCGTACCAGTTGCTGCGCCGTCAGCGGCGGAACGTAGACACGATCGAAGCGGACCTTGCTGGCGCGCTCATCCTGCGAAACCTCCGCCCAGCGCGTCAGCACCGCGAGTTGCCGTCCCATGATGACGATCGCCGTACCCGGGTCGTTGATGCCCGGCGACAACGCCCTGTCTGCCGTCTCCGCCAAGCTGATGAGCCCGAAGCGCACGTCCTGTCCATGCACGCGCCCCTCCGCAACGGCGATGTGCTCGTCAACCTCCCCTCGGCTTTCGCGCACGCTCTCCGACACTGGTGTCAGATAGGCAACCGGCGTCTTGGTATCTACGAAGTCGCCGGGCCGCACCGTCATGTAGATTGCAACATCGAGCCGCTCGGCCAGCTTCTGCAGACCCGGCACATTGAGTTCGGTGACGTAGCCAACCTCGCGGGCCGGTACCACCGTCGCGGCCGCCGGCGGCGAACCATCATAGATGTGGGCACCCCACGCCCCGACATTGTCCGCCGTGATCGAGTCTGTCGCGGTATCGGCGATCTTGTCGATTCCCGTCTCCACCCGGCCGAGCTTGGTGACGTGATCGATCCAGCGCACGAACGCGATCAGCACCCATGTGACGATCGCGGCGAGGCCGGCGAAGATGATGAACCGGCCGACGCGGTCGAACTCGAAGGCTTCCAGCGCAAGTATCGCAATCATCGAATAGATGAATGCTGCGATGAAGCTCGACAGCACGTTTTGCGTGGTCAAGTCGGCAAGCACCAGCCGGGAGGCTCGCGGCGTAGTCGAATTCGACACCGAGGAAACCGCCGTGACGACCGCAGACACCGAAAACGTCGCCACAGCCAGCATGCTCGACGCGAAGATCGACAGCACCTCCTTGAGGGCTTCGTTGGATAACTCGATCGGCAGCGGCCCCCGATAAAGCCGGCCGAACCACAAGGCTATTGCCGCCAGAAGGACCGAGCCCAGGCTGGCCAGCGCCGGCCTGATCCACATCTGCCCGCCGATATAGGTCCTCAGCCGGACCCAGAGCTGCCACATCGCCATGCCCTCCGCGGCAACCAAAAACAGCGCCCGAAGGCGCAAGCCTGCAAGGATGGCCACGCTGGCACTGGCCTTGCAAGCTTTTCGCCCGCCAGAGCCAGGCACACCGCCGGTCCCGGTCCGATACAGGATATCAACTCAATTATCCCCGCAATCGGCACATCCGACCATCGATCTCTGGCGAAAAGGTTGCATCTGCGCTATCCGGCCAGACGCTGACTTCAAGACATCGACCCCTGAATGCCAAGGAACCCATGACCGACAGGCTCCACGTCATTGCTCGAGCAATGGTCACGCCGAAAAGAGGATGGAGTGCCGACACGTTGATGGGGGTGGCCGGTGATTGTGACGCGTATGGGAAGCGAGCCAAACAATGAACACCCGAAAACACGAACGCATGTGCAGCGCAAACGGCTTTATCGCAGCGCTCGATCAGAGCGGCGGCAGCACGCCGAAGGCGCTGAGGCTCTATGGCATCGAAGAGAGCGCTTATTCCGGCGACGACCAGATGTTCGACATGATCCATCAGATGCGCTCCCGGATCATGACGAGCCCGTCCTTCACCAGTGACCGGATTATCGCAGCAATCCTGTTCGAACAGACCATGGACCGCGACGTCGCCGGCAAGCCCACCGCCACCTATCTGTGGGACGACAAGGGCATCGTTCCGATCCTCAAGATCGACAAGGGCCTGGAAGCAGAGGCAGACGGCGTGCAGCTGATGAAGCCCTTTCCCGAACTCGACAAGCTTCTCGAGCGCGCGGTCGCAAAGGGCATCTACGGCACCAAGGAGCGCTCGGTCGTCAAGTCGGCCAATCCCGCTGGCATCAAGGCGATCGCCGCCCAGCAGTTCGAATGGGGCAAGAAGGTTTTGAGCCATGGCCTCGTGCCGATCCTCGAACCCGAGGTGGACATCAAGGCCCCCGACAAGGCCAGGTGCGAAGAGCTTCTGAAGGCCGAACTCCTCGCCGGCCTCGACTCCATCCCCGATGGCCAGCAGGTCATTTTCAAGCTGACCATCCCGAGCCAGGACGGCTTTTATGCCGATCTCATCGCCCATCCCAAGACGGCACGTGTGGTTGCCCTGTCGGGCGGCTACAGCCGCGAGGAGGCTTGCGACAAGCTGGCGAAAAACCCGGGCATGATCGCATCCTTCAGCCGCGCGCTGACCGAGGGCCTGGCCGCCCAGCAAAGCGATGCGGAGTTCAACGCCACGCTCAAGAGTGCCGTCGACAAGATCTACGACGCCTCGATCACCTGATCG
>CAZDNY010000475.1:0-3121 GCA_964506885.1 uncultured Hyphomicrobiaceae bacterium
CGCTGCGGCCGCCACCGGTTGCCGAGATGCGCGCGCCGGTTGCTGCGCCGCGGGAAGGTCCGCTGAGGTCCGAAGAGGGGCCCGCAGGTGCTGGAAGCAATCTCAGCTTCGTTGCCGGGCAGATCCGGCTTGTCGGCGATGAGGGGGCGCCGGTGGCGGGCGTGGAAGATTTGCTTGCGGCGGCCAGAGGCAAGCGGGCAAGCGTTGCTGATCCGTTTGGCAGCGGCGGTGGAGCGCGTCTACAACGAGGCTGGCTTCCTTCTCGTTCGTGTGGTGGTGCCGCCGCAGGCGCTGGTGGATCATGGCAGCGTGGTGCTGCGGATCGTCGACGGCTTCATCGAGGATGTCGATGCCAGCGGTGTCCCGGAACGGCAGCGCGCGGCAGTGGTGGCGCGGCTTGGGCACCTCGTCGGCCGGCCTCGTTTGCACAACGATGATCTGGAGCGGGCGCTGCTGGTGGCGGGGGGGCTGTCCGGCCTGACGCTGAAGAGTGCGCTTGGCCGGGGGCGCCAGCCCGGCGGTACGCTGCTCGTCCTCAATGCAACCCACAAGCGCGTGTCCGGCCACGTCAGCACCGACAACAGGCAGAGCGACAATGTCGGCGGCTGGGCCGTCAGTGGCAATCTCGCAGTCAACAGCCTGTTGGGTCGGGGCGAGCAGGTCTATGTGTCGGCGACGACGCCGACGCAGCCCAACCAGATCGCCGCGGCCGATTCACCCATGCAGGTGACCGGTATCGGCCTCGTCATCCCGCTGGGCACCGACGGGCTGACCTTCAATCCCGAGTTCACGCACACGGCCACGTTCGATGACGGCGGCTTTTTCACTCCGGCGACAAAGGGCAAGCTGACGCGCATCGCGCTGCGCTTCACTTATCCGTTGTACCTGACCCGGCAGCGTTCCATGACGCTGACGACGGCGGCCGAATATCTCAACGAGACGTCGACCTATTCCGACTTCGGGCTGATGTTCAGGCGCGATCGCTACTGGTCGTTGCGGCCCGGCCTGGAAGGCATGGCCTGGCTTGCGGGCGGGCGCCACGTTGCCGGCAGCATCGTCCTTTCCCAAGGGCTCGGTGGTCGCGACATCGATGATGTGATGCGAACCGGCGTGGGGCTGTCGCGCCTGGGGGCATCGCCACGCTTCACCAAACTCAACGCGACGGCAACGCTGCGGCAGCCGCTCGATGCGGCGACGACGCTGATGCTGACGGCGCGTGGGCAGGCGGCTTTCGGATCGGCGCTGCTGCAGAACGAGCGTTTTTCGCTCGATGGCACCGATGCCGTTTCGACATTCATCGCCGGAGGCTTTCGCGTCGACGAAGGGGCAACCTTGCGCGCCGAGCTGCAGCGCAATGTACCTCTGCCTCTCGACCGCGGGACGCTGTCGGTGACGCCCTATCTGTTCGCTTCGGCCGGGCGTGGCGTGACCAATGAGGCAACGGTGCTGGAGGCGTCGTCGGTGACTGCGGCAGGCTTCGGTGCCGGGGTGCGCATCGATGCGGGGCTGCTCGAGGGGCCGATCGGCACGTCGTCCGGGCTGGAGATCGGGCGCCAATACACGGACCTGCCGGGGGTGCGGGAGGAATGGCGGGCGAACCTCAACATGTCGGTGCGGTTCTAGGCGGGCGATCGGAGTGTCCGTCTTCACACTCTTTGAGACAGGGATGCGGTTCGCGTAGTGGAGGGTTTGGATCATCCGTTGGGTTGATCTAAGCGGCTTGCCTTTGATGTTGCAAGCGGCGTCGCTCGAACGTCTTCCGTTTGGTCCTTTCTCTTTGCAGCAGGATGGCCGGGCCGCGCCCGAAGTAGACATCGGCAGGCGTGAGGTTGCCAAGGCTTTCGTGGTAGCGGCAGTGATTGTAGTGGCCGACGAACTCGTCGATTTGCGCTTCGAGATCGCCGGGCAGGTAGTAGTGCTCCAGCAGGATGCGGTTCTTGAGCGTCTGGTGCCAGCGCTCGATCTTGCCCTGGGTCATCGGATGGTAGGGCGCGCCGCGCACGTGATCCATACCCTGCTCTTCGAGCCAGTCGGCGAGGTCGCCGGCGATATAGCTTGAGCCGTTGTCCGAGAGCAGGCGCGGACGCTTGTTGACGTCGGCCTGGTCGAGACCGGCTGCGGCCAACGCCAGTTCCAGTGTGTCAGTGACGTCATCGGCTTTCATCGTCGAACACAACTTCCAGGCCACAACGTAGCGCGAGAAGTCATCGAGGATCGTCGACAGATAGAACCAGCCCCAGTTGGCAACCTTCAGGTAGGTGAAGTCGGTCTGCCAGAGCTGGTTCGGTGCCGTCGTCTTGTCCTTGAACTCATCGGCCGCCTTCATGACGATAAACGCCGGCGAGGTGATGAGCCCGCGAGCCTTCAAAAGCCTGTAGACACTGGCTTCCGAGACGAAGTACCGGCGCTCGTCGGTAAACGTGACGGCAAGTTCGCGCGGAGATAGTTCTGGTTTCTCAAGCGCCATCTCGATGATCTCAGAGCGCACGTCGTCGGGGACGCGGTTCCAGCCCGGACGCTTTGGGCCAGACCGTTTGTCTTCAAGACCTGCCTCGCCGAACCGGCTGTAAAGGTCGTACCAACGATAGAACGTTGGCCGCGACACGCCGATCTTCGCCAGCGTGTGCTTCACCGGCAGATGCGATTGCTCAACGAGCCGGATGATCTCGAGCTTCTCGGATACGGGATACCTCATTCGTGGTCGTCCCCATCCGCGATCATGCTTTTTTTGAGCAGGCGGTTCTCGAGCAGGACGTCCGCGAGCGCTTCCTTGAGGTCGCTCATCTCGCGGCGCAGATCCTTGACCTCGCCGGAGGTTGCCTGGCGCTCGGTGTCGCCCGCCAGCCGCTTCTTTCCGGCTTCCAGGAACTCCTTCGACCACTTGTAGTAGAGGCTCTGGGCAATGCTTTCGCGCCGGCACAGCTCGGCAATCGAATGTTCGCCGCGCAGGCCTTCCAGCACGATCCGGATCTTCTCCTCCGTGCTGTGACGCTTGCGCGTCTGCCGACGGATCTCGCGGACATGGGCTTCGGCCGACGACTGCGGCCCGGATTTTGATCTCATCTTCGCTCCTTAACGGCTACGATGATCTCAAAATCCTCCACTCCCGATTCGCTTCAAA
>CAZDNY010000476.1:0-3111 GCA_964506885.1 uncultured Hyphomicrobiaceae bacterium
ACAGCGTAGCCCGGCTTGTAGATGAAATGCCCGCCGCCGAAGTTCACCGCCTTCACGCGCGCGAGATACGGCGCGAACGAATTGCCCACATGCGCAATGAGCCCCGCCGAGCCCTCGTGCGTCGCCTCGCACAGCGCATGCGCGTGCAGCGTGTGGATGTCGTCCCACGGCACCTGGTCGAGCTGGTCGGCCGGCGTTCCGAACCGAGATCCCGGCGCACACGGGTTGTAAAGATCGCCACCCAGCGTCACAAACGAGAACCCGGGGTTGATGCGAATGCCGATGTGAACGCCGGCCTCCCTGGCGATGCGCCCGAAGCGCGCGATCTGTGAGGGCGTGTTGAAATAGATGTGGTCGGCGATGAAGGTCAGCTCCTCCACTTCCTCCGCCGTGTAGGCCGGTGCATAGACGTGCACCTCCTTGCCGAATTCCTCGCGGCCGAGCATCGCTTCATAGAGCCCGCTCGCGGTCGTGCCGTCGAGTACGTCGCGCATCAGCCCGAAGGCAGCCGGCATCGCCCAGGCCTTGGTCGCCAGCAGCATCTTGATGCCGGTCTCGTCCTTGATCCGCTGCGCTGTCGCAAGGTTCCGTTTCAACGCCGCGACATCCAGCACATAGGCCGGCGTCTCGATGTCGTCGGGCAGCTTGGGCGCTGACGGATGGCGATGCGTGGCAGTGTGCGGCGTCGGTGCGGTCATTTCCGGCTCCAGATAGGCGGCGCCCACCCAGGGGCTCCGGCAACGCTTAATCCGCGATCTTCACCGAGAAGTCACGTGTCATCGTTTCGCCGGTGGCAAGACGTGCCGACACCGTAAAGCTGTCCGCCCCCACGGTTCCCGGCCGCGCGGTGTAATAGACACCTGTACCCACCGCGCTCACGCCCAGGCACGTGCCCCCCGCCGAAGCCGCAAGCTTTGTCTGCTGTCCCGGACGCAAGGAAACCTCACCCTTGGCCGGTGCCCGCGTCACCGTCACCTCCGGCGCTGCCAACGGCTGGCAATCCTTGTCCACGGCAGCAAAAATGAACACGCGCCCCGCCCGGCCCGGCACCATCGACTGCGAACGCACGCCGGCATCCTGCGACGGCGGCCGATAGGTCCCGCCGGTCGATGGCGCGGGACTTTGCGACGGCGGCACCTGTGCAGCCTTCTCCACTTGCGGCCCGCCAGGCGCGCATCCGCCAAGCTGTAAGGCAACGACGGCAGCGGCCACTCTGAGAACTGTGTTCGAAATCATGCGGCCGGTTATGCCACCGGCCGCCCTCCGGCGGAAGTGGCCCTGCCGCCTCAGCCGCCCTCTTTAGGGCCCCAGACGCGATCGAACCGGCCGGCTGCCAGATCCTCCGGTTTGATCCAGAACTGCGCGATCACATCAAGGTCAGCACCACACCATCACCTGCATTGGCGGCTTGCCCAAAAAATGTACGCAGATTATCGAAAAAATGGCTGACGTACGCGATGTCTTCGGGGTCGTGGCGGCTCCAGATATCGGGATAGATGTTTGCCCTCGCAAGCGCATCGAAGTCGAGGCTCTTCTCGATGAAGTCGCCGGGCTTTCCTGCCAACACGACATTGAACTGGCGCACCTCGTCCGCAGAGAGCAACCGCACCGGCCCATATCCCAGATCGTTGCTCACAGACTCACCGCCCAGCAGCGCCCCCGCCGGCATGACCGGCTCCCAGATCGTGCCTGTCAGCAGAAAGTGAATCGCATGCCAGCTCTTGTCGATGTCGATGAGCTGCTCAGGCACCAGCACATCGTATTCATCCATCGGCGCGATGAACGCCTCGAAGGCATCAGGTCCGCCCGCACGCAACCTCGCAACCGTAGCGGCATCGGCCCGCCGGAACTGCATCGCCATGCCCATGGCCTTCACTCCGAAGAAAACCGGAGGCGCTGCCGAGCTGCGCCCCCGTGTTGCATCACGTCTTGACCTTGAACAGGTCCTCCTGGTCCTTCTTCTTGATCTCTTTCACATGCCAGGGCAGGCCCTGCTTGGCGAGCTCTTCGAGGAACGGTTCGGGCGGAAGCTGCTCGACGTTGTAGACGCCCTTGCCCTTCCAGATGCCCTTGAACATCATCATCGCGCCGACAACCGGCGGCACACCCGTCGTGTAGGACACTGCCTGTGCCCCCACCTCTTTGAACGTCTCGGCGTGGTCGCACACGTTCCAGATGATGTACTTCTTCTTCTTGCCGTCCTTGATGCCGGTGAAGACGACACCGATCGAGGTCTTGCCCGTGTAGCCTTCCGCCAGCGACGAGGGCGCCGGCAGCAGGTGCTTCAGGAACTCCATCGGGATCACGTCGACGCCCTTGTACTTGACCGGGTCGATGCGCGTCATGCCGACGTTCGACAGCACGTCGAGGTGCTTGATGTAGTTGTCGGAGAAGGTCATCCAGAAGCGGATCTGCTTCAAGCCCTTGATGTGCTTGACGAGGCTCTCTTCCTCTTCGTGATAGATGAGGTAGGACTTCACAGGGCCCACTTCCGGATAGTCGATCATCGTCGAGATCGACAGCGGATCAATCTCGATCCACTTGCCGTCTTTCCAGTATTTGCCGCGCTGCGTCACCTCGCGCAGGTTGATTTCCGGATTGAAGTTGGTCGCGAACGCCTTGCCGTGATCGCCGGCGTTGCAGTCGATGATGTCGATGGTGTGGATCTCGTCGTAGAGCTTTTCTTGCGCATAGGCGCAGAACACATTCGTCACGCCCGGATCGAAGCCACAGCCCAAGACCGCCATCAGCCCTGCCTGCTTGTAGGGCTTGTTGTAGGGCCACTGCCACTTGTAGGTGAACTTGGCCTCGTCGCGCGGCTCGTAGTTGGCCGTGTCCATGTAGTGCACGCCCGTCTCCAGGCACGCGTCCATGATCGGTAGGTCCTGGTAGGGCAGCGCCATGTTGATGACGAGGTCGGGCTTGGTGGCCTTGATCAGCTTGACCGTCGCCTTGACGTTGTCGGCATCCACCTGATGAGTGTGAACCTTGCCCTTGCAGCGCTTCGCGACCTTCTCGCAACTCTCCAGTCGGCGAGACGCGAGATGGATCGTCTTGAAGACGTCGCGGTTCATCGCGCATTTCTGCGCCACGACGGATCCTGCGGCACCT
>CAZDNY010000477.1:0-3087 GCA_964506885.1 uncultured Hyphomicrobiaceae bacterium
GCGGGGGCCAGCATGAGCACGATGGCGCGCTCCTTCTTGGCGGCGCTGGACAGGTGGCTCTTGAAGGCCATCGACGGCGACAGGTCCGGCCACAGCCACATCGTATGTGCCGCTTCCCATTCGCGTTCGCGCACATACAGGTGGTCGGAGCTCGCCGAGCGGCGCCAGTCGATGAGCTGGGCGTCGTCGGTGGATTGGAGCTGGCGGAATTGCCAGAAGGTTTCGCCGGGGCCGGCGCGGCGGCGGCCATGGATGCCGTGAGCGACGGTGGCGGCAATGCGCTGGGCGTCGATCAACAGATCGGGCAGGCGATCGGCGAGCTCATGCGCCTCCATTTCATGCGCGAAGACATCCGCTCCGACATGGGGAGTCTGGCTCTTGCCAGTGATACTTCCGCTTTTGCCGCTCGTGTTGGCTGCCGCCATGCTTCGGGCTACTCCAGAGCTTCCGAGAGCCGTGCAATGATGCTCGAAAGATCCTGTCCTTCGGCGCGGGCCGCGAAGGACAGCGCCATGCGGTGCTTCAAGACGGGGTCGGCGAGGGCCACCACGTCGTCGATGGACGGAGCGAGACGCCCGTCGAGCAGAGCGCGGGCACGCACGGCCAGCATCAACGCCTGACTGGCGCGCGGGCCGGGGCCCCATGCGACGTAACGGTCGGTGAGT
Organism: uncultured Hyphomicrobiaceae bacterium; assembly: GCA_964506885.1. Taxonomy (GTDB): domain Bacteria; phylum Pseudomonadota; class Alphaproteobacteria; order Rhizobiales; family Hyphomicrobiaceae; genus JAEUMD01. Next base: position 666 of record CAZDNY010000477.1, read on the forward strand.
TCGCTGACACCGGTGCCGGGCCGGGCGGAACGCACCAGCGTGAGGATTGCCTCGACCACTTTGTCGGACACGGGGATCTGGCGCACGAGGCGCTGGGTCGCCATCAGTTCGTTGGCGTTCAGCACGTTCTCGACCTTGCGGTCCTCGCTTCCCGTCGTCGCGTAGAGCATGCGCCGTTCGGCGATCATGTCGGGATAGGTGACATCGATCTGCAGAAGAAACCGGTCGAGCTGTGCTTCAGGCAGCGGATAGGTGCCTTCCTGTTCAAGCGGGTTCTGCGTTGCCAGAACGTGGAACGGCTTGGGCACATCGTGGCGCTGGCCTGCGACCGTGACGTGGTGTTCCTGCATCGCCTGCAACAAGGCCGACTGCGTCTTCGGACTGGCGCGGTTGATCTCGTCGGCCATCAAAAGCTGGGTGAAGATCGGTCCCTTGATGAAGCGGAACGAACGGCGCTGGTCGGGCGTATCCTCCAAGACCTCCGCGCCGATGATGTCGGATGGCATGAGGTCGGGCGTGAACTGTATGCGCGTGGCATCGAGGCCGAGCACGGTGCCAAGGGTTTCGACCAGCAAGGTCTTGGCGAGGCCCGGGACGCCGATCAGCAAGGCGTGGCCGCCCGATAGGATGGTGATCAGGGCACGCGTGATGACCTCATCCTGTCCGAAAATGACCTCACCGGCGGCCCGGTGCGCCTTCTGCATGCGCTCGGCGGCGGACTCGATGCGGGCGACGATGTTGTCGTCGGTTTGTGTCAGAGTGGTCATCAGTGGACTATAGCTCAGTTCAGTTGGTGTGAAACGATCAGTGCGCGAGTGCGGCGACAATAACCCAGCGGGACGATCAGCGCAGGGCCGGTCACGGTCAAGTGAATGTTCGGTAACACTATCTTGGTGTGCCGCGTCGGGCCGAGGGTTGGTGTTTGCGCATCAGGATAGGACGAACAAGTGGTTCTGAAACCCCATAAAAAAGGTGATCAGGAGGGCTGTACGGGGGCGGATCAGAGGGCCGAGGAACCGGCTGGGGCAGGCGCTCTAGCGGGTCTTGGCCGCCTGGAGGCCGCGGCGGCCGCTGCGGGCGGGCGTGGAGCGGCTCCAGTCGAGCGCTGGGACCCGCCCTACTGCGGTGATATCGGTCTTTCGATCACGCGCGATGGTACGTGGCACTACCGAGGCAGCCCGATCCGGAGGATGGCGCTGGTAAAGCTGTTTGCCTCGGTGCTGCGGCGCGACGCGGACGGGCGCCACTATCTGGTGACGCCGGCCGAGAAGGTGGACGTTTCGGTCGAGGATGCGCCGCTATTGGCGGTGGAGATGGAGGTGATCGGCGCGGGGCGCGCGCAGGTCATCGTTATGCGGACCAATCTCGATGATGTCGTGCGCGTCGGCGCAGTGCACAGCTTGCGGTTCGCGGCTGCCTCTGAAGGCGCATTGAAACCTTACGTGCTGGTGCGTGGTCGCATCGAGGCGCTGGTGACGCGGGCTCTGACGTATGACCTTGCCGACTTGTTTGTCGAGGATGCCGCGGGCAGAACTGGCGTGTGGAGCGACGGTGACTTCTTCGCAGTACCTGATTTGGCGGGGCCTGATGCGGTGTAGACGCGTTTGCGCAATTCAATCCCGTCTCGCGCATGAACGGACCAGCAAACGCCGCTGCGCGTTCGCGTAGGTGATGTGGACCGAAGTCCAGGCGGGCCTGGGCTGCGTCAGTTCAAAGCGAACTGCGCATCCAGAATTTTCATGTCCGCAGGTGCGATCAGGCTCCGGTGATTGACGGTGACCTTGTAGAGCGGACCTTCCAGATTGGCCTCCCAGAAGTCGAGGAAGCTCTTCAGGCGCGGAAACCTGGGGTGCAGATCGTATTCCTGCCAGATGTAGCTTTGCAGGAGTGCCGGGTAGTCGGGCAGGCGGTAGAGGATTTCAGCCGTGGTCAGGCTGTAGCCCTCGAGCATGGATTGGACGTCCTTGTGAGCCATATGCGCTCCCTTTCGTCTCTGAGCTCCACTGGTGGTTAGCGATAGCCGAGGATAGCGCGGATTCGAGCGCGTTGAAGACCTTTCGATGCCACATTTGCACGCAATTACATGCGGTTAGCAGCCGATGGCTGCGGCTGCTGCCAGGATGCTCCCGCGTTAGCCAGCTGGGATCGGCGCGACCTGCGTGACAGGTGCAGAGCAGATCGTTGGGCTCGGCGCGGGGCGTGGATGCAGGAGACGGCGAATTAGGAGCTCTTTGCCGCAACGTCCCAGATGAGCGGGCCGTCCGATCTGTCCGGCGTGCTGCGATGCGGCGTGCCCGCGCGTCCTGCGTCATGGCTGCGCCTCATGCCGGCTTTGAGAAAAGACGGGAAGTGATGCATTCGGCTGCTGTTCGCGCAAGGCGTGTTTCCGAACGGTCCGTCGCTTAGCGCGAAATTAACCATG
>CAZDNY010000478.1:0-3082 GCA_964506885.1 uncultured Hyphomicrobiaceae bacterium
AGGCGTGCGCGCCGTCAGGAGATGTCGCCGCGGTCGACGCGGCGCGAGAATTCCGTCTGGCCACCGGCAGACAGAATGCGTGCCTGCTCGACCCAGTTTTCCCGCTCGATGCGGCCACGGAAGTCCAACACCTCCGAGATGTGGGCAATGTCGTCCACGGTCCAGTTGGCGATCTGGTCGTAGGAGGCAATGCCCAGCGAATTGAGCTTCTTTTCAATCAGGACGCCAATGCCGCGGATGCGCTTCAAGTCATCGACCGCTTCGCTCGGGCCACCGTAGCGGTTCGTGCGCAAGGCTTCGGAGCGTACCGAGCGCAGGCCCGTCACGCCATTACGTGCCGGCGCTGCCGTATCAGCCCCTTCGGACGGCACTGGGCCGGCTTCGGTCTCGCTTTCCTGGGACGCGGCCTCGTCCGGCACGTCGGGTTCGGCGTTCTTCGCCGTATCGGGCGGTGGCGGTTCAGCCGGTGGCGGGGGCGCGGCACGCTGCTGGTTCATGCGCATGGCGTCGACCAGCCGGGAGGGCCGGGCTGCCGCGGGCGTCGCCTGGACGGTGCTGGCAGCGGTTGCCGCTGCGGCAGCCACAGCGGCCGCGCCGCCTACACCCAGGCCCAGCGCGCTGTCGCGCTGGCGCGCGTAGAGCGTGGTGGCGCCGCGTGAAAGGATCTGCGCCTGCTCGATCCAGTTCTGGCGGCTGACCCGGCCCGGGGCTTCGAGCAACTCGTCGAAGTATTCCACTTCGGTCGCCGTCCAGTTGGCGATCTGTTCATAGCGCGTAACGCCGTTGTCCAGCAGCGCATGCTCCGCAGTCTCGTCGACACCGCGGATGCGCTGCAATGCATCGGCCTTCACCGGTGCCGGCGCGGGTGGTGCCGCAGCAGCGGGTGGCTCGGCTTGCGGCGGCATCGGCACTCTGGCCGGCGCGGGCTCGCGGGCGGATGGCTGCGGGCTGGCAAGTTCTGTAATCACGGGCCTGGGTGCGCGCACGGGCGACGGCGGCCGATGGCCCGCGGCGCGACCGCGGTTGCCTGCTGCCGCTGCGGCGGCCACGGCGGCGGCGGCGGCGTTGGCCATCGAGAGCGGCGAGCCTTCAGACCGGTAGGACGGAGCTGCAGGTGGCAGCGTTGCGGCAGGTGCGGTTGCCGGCATCGGCGCGCGGGACGGGTGTACCGCCTCGGTGGGGTGCGCTCCGGCGAATTCGCCCCGCATCCGGCGACGGGCATATGCCGTCAGGCCGCCTTTGGAGAGAATCGTCGCCTGCTCGATCCAGTTCTCGCGTTGCACACGTGCGCGCGCTCCCAGAGCCGCGTTGATGGCAGCGACGTCAGCGTGGGTCCAGCGTGCCAGTTCGCTGTAGCGCCAAACTCCGAGGCTGTGCAGCTTGCGCTCGGTCTCCTCGTCGATATCGCGGATGAGCTTCAGGTTCTGTCCATCCGTCGGCATCAGCGGCGGCACGCGCACTTCGGCGGAAACGCCTGCCATGCCGCCCGAGGCGGCAACCGGCGGTGTGGCGGACGGTTCGGGCTCGGCCGGCGTCGTGGCGCGATGAGCTGCCGCGACCGTCATTGCAGCGGCGGCGGCGGCTGCGGCAGCGGCCACGGCATCATCGGTCGCTCTTGCCGCGGCGGGATCGGGTTCAGGAGGCGGTGGACCCGCATGGACTGCCGGCGGCGGTACGTGGGTGACGGGCGCGCGCGGAGCGATGTCGATCCGAGGCGGTGGTTCGTGGGCTTGCGGCTCGGGTTGCGCATCGGAGGCGGGCGTGACGTCCTGCTGGGTGTCCTCCAGCATTCCTGTGCCCGATAGCGCGCGCTCGAAGCGATGCCTGGCAGCGATGGCCTCGGGCGAATCGACGTGCTCGATGCGTGGCTGAACCGGGATCGGATCGGTGCGCGGCACGGAGACGGCGCCTGCTGCGGCAGCTGCACCGGCTGTCGCTGCGGCCAGTCCGTCACCGCGCGCCCTGCGCGCCTGGGCCGGCTCGTAGAACGCGCGCCGCCACCAGCACCCCAGGAACGCGCCGAGGAAATAGGCCGCGGCCATCAGCAAGAACGCTTGCAACAACAAAAAAGTCATCTGGGAGAACTCCTTGCCGACGCGGCGGCACTGGGCGGAGCGTACCGCTCTCAATCCTCGCTACGACGGCTGCACGTCAACCAGCCCATGGCGATACCAATGAGGAAAGCCAGGACCAGGTACCAGAACAGCTTCATGAACAGATAATCCATGGCACTCTTTCCATCGCCGGAGCCATGCCGGCGTGTCTCGTGCGACCGGGGCTACTCGGGCGCAACCGTGAACTCTATGCGCCGGTTCTTGGCGCGGTTTGCAGCTGTATCGTTGGGCGCGATCGGACGGGTCTCGCCATAGCCGACGGCCGTCAGACGATCAGCGCCGACACCTGCCTTGGCGAGATAGTCGTAGACCGCCTTGGCCCGGCGCTCCGACAGGTTCTTGTTGCGCTCAGGCGTACCCTCGGCGTCGGTATGACCTTCAATCTCAATCTTGGCCTTGGGACAGGCGCGCGCCACTTCGGCCAGCTTGTCGAGCGTCGGCTTTGATGCGGCATCGAGATTGGCGCTGGCCCAATCGAAGCGGATGACACCTTTCGTGGCGACCTCACGCAGCATGAGGCGGCAGGAATCGGCTTCCTCGCGACGCTTGACCCGCTCGGCCTGCTGTGCCGCAGCTTCTTCAGCCTTGCGGCGCTCCTCGGCTTCCTTGGCCGCCTTGGCGCGTGCCGCTTCCTCCTCGGCCTTGCGCTTGGCCTCCTGCTCGGCCCAGATCATGGCGTCGGAACGCACGGTGACATCGTCGCGACCGGCATACCCCTTGGGCACACCGCGTGAGAGCTGGTCACGCACGCCCGTCTGGACGGCGGTGTCTTTCGCCTGGCCGCGGATCAACAGGTCCTGGTTGGACAGCACGGCCTCGCCATTGCGCAGCATCGCAAGCAGCTTCAGGCCGAGATCGGCGGCAACCGGCCACTTCACCGACGCGGCGTTGCGAATGGTCATGCGGTCCTGGATCTGGGCATCGGGAAAATAGCGTGTCGCGGCCTGGACAAGCGCGGCCCGGGTGCG
>CAZDNY010000479.1:0-3073 GCA_964506885.1 uncultured Hyphomicrobiaceae bacterium
AGTCCCTGACGCGACCGGTCGAGCGTCTGCGGCGCGGATGGCCCGGGGGCGGCGTTGGCCGGTGATGCGATCGAGGCGGTGGTACGAGCATGCTGCAACAGAACGCAAAGAGGGTCGCCATGGCGGTCGTGCGCAGTGGATAGTCGACGATCGTGTGCGCAAGGAGGAGTGCCAGAACAACGGTTGCAGCCTGCTGCAGGGCGCGCGTGCTCGCATCGTGATCAGCCTTGCGCCAGATGCGCCAAGTCTGCCGCCAAAACCAGATGAGAAACGCAATCAGCACAACGACGGCAACAAGGCCGGCTTCAAGGAACCATTCGGCGTAATCGTTGTGCGCCCGGTTGGCGAAGCCGGAGACGATCTCGCTGATCTTTTCATGGTGTGCATAAACGGGGATGAACGACCCGATTCCGGTGCCGAATGGGAGCGCGGCAAGTGCGGCCTCGAATGTCGTCGTTGCGAGGGGCAGTCGCAGATCGGCGAGCGGATCGTCCTCAAAACGGCTCAAGATGCGCTGAAGTCCGAATTGTGTAGCAATCAGAACCGCCAGTGCAATCAAGCTGAACAGGATGCGAGAGCCTCGCGGCTGCAGCTGCGCATTCCGGTTCGTTTGCCCGGCGGCAATGGACCAGAAAATCAAGACGATACCAGCGAATGCTGCCATTGAAAGGAAGATGCCGGCGCGGGAGCGTGCAATGGCAAGACCCCCGACAAGACCGATGAGCAGGATAGCCAGCGTCGCGAGACGGATAGCGGCTGCGCGATTGGCGATGCGCCAGGCGCCGTGGTCATGAATTGACAGCGCCAGTGCCGCGCCAGTGAAGACGAGCGCGCTGTAGAGCTGTGCGGCAAAATGATTTCGGTTGGCGAAAAAGCCAACCGCTTCGGTCGGGTTGGTGATGGAAAATAAGCGCAGCGGGCTGGCCGGTCCTTGTGCGACTTGGAGCAGGCCGATGACGAGTGACAGGGCAGTCAACAGCAATAACAGATGGATAAGGTTTCGGCGCTGGTGGCCATCAAGTGTGATGGCGCCCATGAATACGGCCAAGGGGGGCAGGAGCGACAATAGGGCGGAGGCTGTCGCAGCGGGTGTGAGGCTTAGGGGGTGCCAATCGGCGGCGGTGCCGGCAACTTCGAATGCGGATTGCGCCAAGTCCCTTCCGGGCAGAGCCAGAGAGATGCCCGGGGGAAGCGGTGTCAGTTGCAGGATGGCGAGGGCCATCAGGATGAGTGCGGGAATGAGGCGCGCCCATCGATGGCGCTCTACAAGCTCCGGCCTGCCCAGCAGTGATGTCATCAGCAATGGCACGGCTATGGCCTGACAGATCGTATCTCCCAGGAATCCCGATCGCGTCCCGCCGCCCAATAGGAGGGCTGCAGCGAGTGTCAGACCAACGAACCACGCCATTGTCGCGTTACGATCAAATGTTCGACGGACGCCGATGCATGAGCATGGTGCCCCAGACACGCATCAAGGGCTGATGGGCTTTTTCTTTTTGCTGTCACCGCCGGACAGTGCGACAGCTGCCGCGACACCGCCGGCGACAACCAATCCGCCGACGACGACAGCGCCCGTGTTGACGCCGCCGGCCGCGGCGCAGACGGGTGTTGCAGGAATGACGAGGACCTCGCCGCTCCCGACGGTCTGCGCGCATCCGTCGCCATAGGTGATGGTTGCTGCGCCGCCTTGCCCTGTCATGACCTGATCGCCGGGGCCGACCTGCATTCCGGCGCCAGCAGGCTTGTATCCTGAACCCTGGTTGATGCTTACCTTGCCCTGTACCGACGACAGGACGGCGGCCTCAGCGTCAGCGAATGTGGCAAGTCCAACTGTTAAAGCCACGGCGCAAAAAGCGAATCTACGCAACATCACCCCACTCCCTCGAAAAAACGCAGATATTCAAATCACGCGTACCCGCAGCCCGAACGACCGTGTGGCACAAACCACAGAACAGCATTCGAACTATCTTGTAACGAATCGCTAGCATTTGAGCACAAAGTCTGTCAAAGGATGTTTTGTGCTCTGTGGAACAGCGATGCTTTATGTGGCGAGCTTGCAACTGATTTAAATCAGATGGTTGGACTCGTGTGTCGGTTTAGATGTCCTCTGATATCGTTGTGTAAGAAGCGGACTGTTCGTAAGCACATTATCTGTTTCTCGGCAAATAATCATATTGCGGCCGTTTTGACATCGGATGAGTTTGTATATCGGCGGTGCGAGTGGGGTAATGTTCGATATTCATAGTCATATTCTGCCGGGCATCGACGATGGCGCGGTCGATGCGGCAACGGCTCTGGACATGGCCAGGGCTTATCAAGATCAGGGCGTGCGTACGGTGGCTTGCACGCCGCACATCCTGCCTGGTCTCTATCATAATTCCGGGCCGCAAATTCGCGCCGCGGTCGAGGACTTGCAGACCCGCATCCGCGATGCCGGCATCGATCTGGAGCTGACGACGGGGGCGGACAATCATGTCGTTCCCGATTTTGTCGCCCTGCTGGAACGCGGACATCTTCTGAGCGTCGGCGACAGCCGCTACGTACTGGTCGAGCCGCCGCATCACGTCGCGCCGGCGCGGTTGGACGGGGTCTTCTTCGACATCATGGTCGCGGGCTACACGCCGATACTGACACATCCCGAGCGGCTGACCTGGATCGAGCAGAAATACGATCTGATCAAGGCGTTGGCCGCGCGGGGCGTATGGATGCAGCTGACCTGCGGTTCGGTGCGCGGGCGGTTCGGACGCCGTGCCAAATACTGGGCCGAGCGGATGCTCGATGAGGGACTTGTGCACCTTCTCGCCACGGATGCGCACGATTTACAGCGCCGTCCTCCCGATCTCGACAGAGGCAAGGCTGCTGCAGCGCGCAGGCTGGGAGATGTCGAAGCGGAACATCTGGTGGAGACACGTCCGCGCGGAGTTTTGGCCAATGTTTCTCCCGAGGCGTTACCGCCTGCTTGTGGTGTGGGGACTTTTTCAGGGGCGTCGGCGAGCTATGTCGAACAAGCACGTAATTCTGGTCGTTTGTCTCGGAACGGTTTTGCTCAGCGGCTGCGGAGTTTCTTCCATCA
>CAZDNY010000480.1:0-3070 GCA_964506885.1 uncultured Hyphomicrobiaceae bacterium
GAGCGCTGGGCTGCGGCCAGCGCAAAGGAGGCTCCGATGGGTATGGCATTGACTCTGAAACAGTAGCTCGACGAGAACCGCGTTAGCTATGCACTCGAAAAGCACCAGCCGACGACGACGGCTCTGGCGACGGCGCGTGCCTGTGCGATTGCAGCGGAAGACTTGGCAAAGGGCGTTCTGGCTCGCTGCCGCGATGGCTACATTCTGGCCATCATACCTGCATCGCATCAGCTCGATCTTGAGCGCCTTGGCGGCTGGCTCGGCGCGCCAGTGGGCTTGGCAAACGAGGATGAACTGGCCGATCTGTTTAACGATTGTGAAACCGGATGCGCGCCGCCTGTTGCCGCGCCGTATGGGTTGAATGCCGTCATAGATACGCACCTCAACGGTCACAGCGATGTCTACTTCGAGGCAGGAGACCATCGCACAGTCGTTCACATGAGCGGTCATGAATTCGATCGGCTGTGCCGCGACGCACCGAGGGTGCAAATAGCCGCCTAGCAGTTTCGACTACGGACAGAGCCAACGGGCCTCAGCATCGGTCTGCTCTTTTCCGGTGAAGGTCATGGGAACGCCGTCGCGGCCGGGTTCAAAGCCTGGGTTGGTGAAGGGCGGGTTGCGAGCAGCGCTGCCGGCACGTGTCAACCGCCATGTCTCGCAATACATAGGAGGATACGATGGCTGTAATTGCGATGGCCCGCGAAATGGCGACGCGCGGCAGCGAAGTCGCCGCGGGTGCAGCCGAGCAGCTCGGTCTCGAACTCATTCAAACCGAACTCGTCGAGCATGATATTGCCAATAGGGCGCAGTTGCCTGAAAGCGAGGTTCATAGGTTCCTCGAAGGCGAAGCTACTCTTTGGGAGCGATGGAAGATCGACCCGAAACGCATGTCGCGCTACACGGCTTTGGAGGTGCTCGAGCTTGCGTCGAAAGGCAACGTTGTGATCAGAGGCTGGGGCGCCACCACCTTGCTCCAGTCAATTCCTCACGTCCTGACGGTGCGCACGTGTGCATCGATGACTTATCGGGTGCAAGTCCTCATGAAGCGAGTCGGCATGGAGACCGAGGCCGAGGCGCGCAAGGAGATTCATCGCAGCGATGCATGTCACAGCGGCGTCGTCCAGCGGCTATTCGATGCTGATTGGATGGATGCAAACCAATATGCAATTACCTTGAATACGGAACGCGTTTCGGTTGCTGACTGTATCGACCAGATTGTACATCTTGCAGCCAGCCCCCGGTTTCAGGAAACGGATCAGTCCCGCGCAATGCTTGCAGACGCACTGATTTTGGCGCGCGCAAATGCCCGTCTTGCTCAGGAATTCGGAGATTTTTCACGCCAGCACGACTTTGAAATCAAAGTTGTCCGCGGACAAATAACGCTCTATGGGGCAACCACCGACCCAAATCTCATCGTAAGAGCTCTGCGGGCACTGCAGAGTGTGGAGGGCGTCGCGTCCGTTGAGAGCCAGGCGCAGGTCATAGAGTTTGTTCCGCACTACTCATGAAGAATGGCGAGTGGGCAGCCTGATGTCGTTCGTGGGAAATCCCAGATGCTGCAATCAGGCGTCAAATTGCCGTTGGCCGCACATGCTGCCTGAGCACCTGGCTGGCCGGGTGCCTCCTGTCACCGCGACGGTTCTTGCGGCGTACGTAGGTGATCATGGCGTCCGGGTAATCAGCCTTAGCCTTCACGGCTGCAGCGAGTGCGTCTTCCGCATCCACAATGATATGGCCGCTCGAATTCGGCAAACGTATTCCAACCGAGTATAGCATGATTGAGCCTCCACTCCTCTTGACGGCAAACCTTCGTCTGCGCGGTTTGGGGCGACAACCGCTCGTGACATGCCCTGACAGATGCAATGTTTGCATGACCATCAGGGCATGAGAAGCAGGCCAGTCCGCAGACGCTCGCCCATCATTGCGTCAAGTACCGGATCTGTGAGCACGAGCAGATGAACTGTATGTGCGGCGCGATGCGACTGGATGCAACCGCGCTTGCCACTCGTCGATTCCCGGAGCGACACAGCCTATGCCTGCCAACCCGGCATACAGCACCATTTGGAGGCATTGTTGACCACGGCCCAGGTCTACGAAACTGAAATCTGACGTGTTGTCTTGTTCGGGGGTCGACGCAGCTATTGTGGAGTTCCCGGCATGCGCACTAGTGTGAGCACGACACTCGTGCGCGCCTTGTGGGCGTCTATCGCCTCAACGCTACGCGTGCTTCCTGTGGACGTGGCGACCCCAATTTATGCGCCGAGCGCGCTGTGCCATCCGACAGATTTTGGGAGTGTCCTTATGCCGATACACGGCGTGCTCCTCGACCTTGCTGGCGTTGTCTACCAGGCGGAGGAACTCACTCACGACGCACTCGATGCCATTGCCAGGATCCGTGAGTCTGGACTGAAGATCCGGTTTGTCACGAATACGACTCGCATGGCTAAGCGTGACATCCTTGAGCGTCTGGCAGGATTTGGTCTCGATGTGGGCAGCCATGAGCTTTTCACGCCTACCGTTGCGGCACACACTTGGCTTGCTGAAAATGGATGCTCGCCTGAACTGCTGGTACATCCAGCGCTGGCGCATGAGTTCGACGATTTACCCCCAGCGAGCGCCAGGGCCGTGGTCGTCGGCGATGCAGGAGAGTGTTTCACCTACGCCAGTATGAACCGCGCGTTTCGCACGCTGGTGAACGGTGGCAGGTTGCTGGCGTTGGCAAAGAACCGGGCCTTCAGGGACGCCGATGGCAACTTGAGTCTCGACGCCGGGCCGTTTGTGGACGCCCTCGAGTTTGCCACTGGACAGACCGCCGTGGTTGTTGGCAAGCCGTCTGCGGGTTTCTTTGAGGCGGCAGCGGCGAGCATGGGCTGCGCAATGGAAAACGCGATCATGGTGGGCGACGACGCAGATGCCGATGTTGCCGGCGCCAGACTGGCCGGCGTTGGGCACGCTTTACTGGTGCGAACCGGGAAATTTCGTGAGGGCGACGAGTGCCGTTATGATCCCCCGCCGTCGGCGGTCGTTGCCGATCTGGCCGCTGCAGCCGAGTGGATCATTGCGCACCGCA
>CAZDNY010000481.1:0-3067 GCA_964506885.1 uncultured Hyphomicrobiaceae bacterium
GGCCTCCCCCCCCGCCAGCGGCACCGCACGAACGTTCTTGGCGCGGCTGAGATCGCGCTTGATGACCCGCTCGACGAAATGCGCCAGCTTCTGATAGCCCGCATCGGTCATATGCATGCCGTCGCCATCACGCAGCAAGCGGTTCTTGCCCGCCAGATCTGGACCATACGCGCCGTATTCGCCCTGCTCGTCTGCAAAGCCCTGATACACGTCGATATACCGCACACCGCCCAGGTAGGTGCGCTCCCGGAACACCTCGTTCTGCACCTGGGCCGCCTCGTTCGCATCGGTCCGCCGCATGATCGGCAGGCCGACCCAGTAGATCGCAATGCCCGCGGCCTTCAGGTCACGAATGAGGGCATCGATACGCTCCGTGTAGATCGAGCGCCATTCGGCCGTCCCGACCGAGAACCGCTGACCATTCGGCGCGCGATACGACCACCGGTCCATGCTGCCGAACATGATGACGACGATGTTGGGCTTCTCGCTGGCTGCCGCGCGGGTGATATCGCGCAGCTCTTCGGCCGAGTTGGGGCGCGTCAATCCGGAGATCCAGACCGCCCTCTTCTCGAACTCCAGACGCGGATCGCTTCCCAGCGATTCAACGAGCGCCTGGTGAATCCCCTCCCCGTACTCGTCACCGATCACCCTCAGCCGGTAGCGTTCGGAGCCGGGAAATGGCGTGATATAGCTGCCGCCGCCGGCCGTAACCCCGAGTTGCGCGCGCGCCTCCGGCGCCACACCGATCAGCGCACTCAGCCCGGCCAGCGCCGCAATCAAAACGACGACGCCGGCCATCGCGCCCACCCGCAGGCGGGCCACGTGATTTCGGATACTGGGCAGGTTCGCTTTCATGCGGGAATCATTCGCCCCATCTCGGTCGCCTTATACCCCCAAATTGCGGCAACTGTCGCCCGTGATGAGACACAGGTGCGCACTGTCGCTCCAGTGCTGGCGCCGACGTCACAGCAAAAAAGCGCCGTGCAGCGCTCAGTCCTCAACGTCCCGCGCGCCGGCCCAGATGGTCAAGCAGCCCCTGTGTCGGCCAGCAATCCACCCTCAGTCCATTCTTGCGCTGGTACTGGCCTGCCTGCCGCCGCGTCCCCGAACCGATGAAGCCGTCGATCTTCTCGATCCCGTAGCCGGCCTTCTGCAGGCGCTCCTGGACGCCGCGGATGATCCGGGTGCGCTGCGGGCCGATGTCCTGCCAGGGCGTGACGAAATCGCCGCCGCCTGCGATCCGGTCAGCGAGATTGCCGACAAACGTCGCATAAAGGTCCGACGTGTTGTAACGCCGGATCACCTGGAAGTTCTCCAGAACCAGGAAAGAGGGCCCGTAGGCGCCGGCCGGCGACATCAGATAGGCCTGATCATCCATCACCTGCGCCGGGAACTGGCGGCCGGCAACCCGGCGGTAGCCGAGCGCCACCCAGTCGCGGATCGGTCGCATGCCGGGCGGCCCCTCCTCCGCGCAGTCCGACGAAGCCGGGATCTCGATCTCGTAGCCCCAGGTGCGCCCACGCACCCAGCCCTTTGCCTGCAGCTGGCGCGCAGCGGATGCCAACGCATCAGGCACCGAGTCGAACAGGTTGATGATGCCGTCTTTGTCGTGATCGCGCGCATGGCTGTAGAACTCAGACGGCAGGAACTGCGTCTGCCCGATCGCCCCGGCCCACGACGAACGCATTTTGGAGCGCGCAATGCCGTCCTCCAGCATCTTCAGCGCCAGCACGAACTCTTTGCGGAAGAAGTCCTTGCGCCGCCCCATGTAGGCCTGCGTCGCCAGCACCCGGATCGCGTCGTGCGGCAGCTTGTAGTTGCCGAATGCCGTTTCGCGACCCCAGATCGCCAGCACCGAGTAGCGATCGACCCCATAAACGGTTTCGATCTTGGAAAGCTCGCTTCTGTGTTTGACTTCCAGCGCCTGGCCCTTTTTCGCCAGCCGCGCCAGATACGACGCGTTGAGATATTCGCTCGGTGCGCGCGTGAACTCTGCCTGCCCTTTCATGGTCGGCAACTTCTTGCCAGGCAGAACGAGGTCGGGCAGCGAGGTGTCCGGCGTCAGTCCCTTGATCGCGGTATCGAACGTGGCACGGCTCACCCCGGCCTCGCGCGCATCCGGCCAGACGCTTTCAAGCCACGCCTGGAAGCCTTGCTCGGCTGCAGCGCGTGCATCCAGCGCACCCGGCCCCAACACAACGAGGATCATCACAACGACAGCGGTGAGGCGGAACCAGGCACGCTGTGCACGCAGCACGAACGCGCTCCGCTTCTGGGCAGCATTCAACAAATTGGACACCCTCCACCCGGATGCAGTTCGCCACGACGTCAGCCGACGTCTGCGTAAAGTCCTACCCGGGAAATCGCGGCGACATTGCGGCCGACGGTGAAGACAGCACCGACCGCCAACTCAGAACGCCGCGGCACGCTGCGATCAAGACGCCTGCCGCTTCAGCTCGGCGAGCTTGTCTTCCCAGGCGAGCGCATGCGCGACGATTTTGTCGAGATCATCGAGTTCCGGGGCCCATCCCAGGACGGAACGGATCTTCTCCGACTTGGCGACGATCGCTGCGGGATCCCCGGCCCGGCGCGGCGCCATGCGCACTTCGAAATCGACACCCGAAACGCGCTTGACCGCATCGATCACCTGCAGAACCGAATAGCCCTTCGAATAGCCGCAGTTGAAGATGTCGGACGAACCGCCCGAGCGCAGATACGCAAGCGCGGACATGTGCGCGCGCGCAAGATCGCGCACATGAATATAGTCGCGCAGGCACGTCCCGTCGGGCGTCTCGTAGTCGGTGCCGAACACCTCCATGTGCGAGCGTTGCCCGAGTGCCGTCTCGCAGGCCACCTTGATGAGGTGCGTCGCCCGCGGTGTCGATTGGCCCGAGCGCCCCTCCGGATCCGCACCCGCCACATTGAAATAACGTAGCGCCACATAGCGCAACCCATGCGCGTGGCCCGTGTCAGCAAGCATGATCTCGGTCATCAGCTTCGATGAGCCATAAGGCGACATAGGCGCGGGCTGCGCTGCTTCCGAAACGGGATTGTCTTTCGGGTTGCC
>CAZDNY010000482.1:0-244 GCA_964506885.1 uncultured Hyphomicrobiaceae bacterium
CCAATAAATGACGAGATGTCCCGTTTCGACCAGAATTCGCCACAGAAAAACCTGCAAAAGTCTTCGGCGGGGGCATAAAAAATATGTGCCTGGGCGGTTGTGTGTGCCCGCGGCGGACCGATGAACGGGCGCGTTGCAGCCGCTTCAGCCACGTTTGATCGCTGTTCAGCTGCTTTCGATGTCGTCGAGACGCACGAACCTCACGCGGTCGGCGGGGTGAACTCGCCTCCCGCAGAGCCCCCAT
>CAZDNY010000482.1:254-3055 GCA_964506885.1 uncultured Hyphomicrobiaceae bacterium
GGCCTCGACTGCGCCTTCGGCTGCGCTGGCTGACCTGGATCAGCGCTGGTTCCCCCGATGATCTGTCCCTCGGGGGCGAAAAATGGAGCTGCGTGCGGCACCGCTACGCTTGCGAGCACGGGCAGGACGCCATAAATATGGGCGCCATATGCCAGACTTAGGGGTTCTGCCCCCGTTTGGTCATGAGAGAGTGGCTACCATCGCGCAACCCGACCGTCCTTGAAAAGGACTGGACCGAACAGACAGATGCGTGCGGATGGCCGGCGGGATCAGGCTTGCGGGCGCCTTCGGGGGCTGGCGCGCCGCTACAGCCGGTGAAAACTGTACGAAATCTGAAGACTGGAACGAAGTGTTCAAGACGAGGCCATCCGGTCATGGCCGGCTGGACGGCGTCCAGGATACCTGGGGCGTTTGAGAAGCGGTTGGGCGGAATAACAGGCCGACCTGGCAATATCGGGAAAGCAACGCGGTTGTCATGACTGCTGCCGACAACATCGCTGCGGAAGGCGCGCGCGACCGGAATGACGCCCCGGTACGCCGCCGCGTCGTCGTGGCCATGTCGGGCGGCGTCGATTCCTCGGTGGTCGCGGCGCTGATGAAGGCGGCCGGCCACGACGTTATCGGAATTACACTGCAGCTTTATGACCATGGCGAAGCGACCGCCAAGCCGGGGAGCTGCTGCGCCGGGCAGGATATCCACGATGCGCGCCGCGTCGCCGAGACGATCGGCATCCCGCATTATGTCCTCGACTACGAAAGCCGGTTCGCCGAGCGCGTCATCGAGCAGTTCGCAGACAGCTACGTATCGGGTGAGACGCCGATCCCCTGCGTGACCTGCAACAGCGACATCAAGTTCGGCGACCTGTTGTCGACCGCGCAGGATCTCGATGCCGACTTTCTTGCTACCGGCCACTACATCCGACGCACCGAAGGCCCCAACGGCCCCGAATTGCGCCGCGCCGTCGATGCCGAGCGGGATCAGAGCTACTTCCTGTTCTCCACCACGCGCGAACAGCTTGCGCGACTGTGGTTTCCGCTTGGCGACCTGCCCAAGTCGGAAGTCCGCAGGATCGCAGCGGACCTGGGGCTGCCGGTGGCAACGAAGGCGGACAGCCAGGACATCTGTTTCGTGCCGACCGGCCGCTATACCGACGTGATCGAGCGCCTCAAGCCCGGCGCGCTTCAGCCCGGCGACATCGTGCATGTCGACGGACGCACGCTCGGCCGCCACAACGGCATCATCAACTACACCATCGGGCAGCGCCGCGGACTTGGCATTCCGGCGCCGGAGCCTTTCTATGTCGTCAGGCTGGACGCGGACCGCAACGAGGTCGTCGTCGGCCCGCGCGATTGCCTGAGGACCGAATCAATCATCTTGCGCGGCGTCAACTGGTTGGGCGATACAGAGATCGGCGAAGCCGCAGCGAACGGACTTGAGATCCATGCGCGGGTGCGCTCGACGCAGCCGCCGGAGCCGGCCACCCTGCTGGTCGATGCTGACGGAACGGTGCGCGTTCTGCTGGGTGAGGGCATCGAAGGGGTTTCTGCCGGGCAGGCCTGTGTGTTCTACAGCGATGGCTCCGACACGGCGCGCGTTCTGGGCGGCGGCTTCATTGCTGAGGCGGTTCGCAAGCAGCCGGGGCTGACGACCGCAAAGCTGGATAACGGCCGCGACCATGACGTCGCAGGCCGCGCCTCCGCCGGGGGCTTGGGGTAAGAAGACAACGAGGAGCACTGAGAGCATGAGGACCATGGAACGGACCGAGGCGGACCGCCGCGGACCCATTCTCCACCGCGACGGCGGGCGGATCGTGAGCATCGGCCACATCGACGAGAGCGATGTGAAGGATGCCTACCGTCGCTGGGCGCCGATCTACGATCACACGTTTGGCATGGTCGCCGCGCAGGGACGGCGCCATGTGGTGCAGCACATCAACCAGTTGCCGAAGGGCCGCGTGCTCGAGGTCGGTGTCGGAACCGGGCTGTCACTGCCCGACTACGACCCGCGCCACGAGATCGTCGGTATCGACCTGTCGCCGGAGATGCTGGAGAAGGCCCGCGAGCGGATCACCGAGGAAGGCATCACCAATGTCACCGGTCTGCACGAGATGGACGCCGGCAACCTGGATTTTGCCACGCATTCGTTCGATATCGTGGTGGCGATGTTCGTGATGACGGTGGTGCCGGATCCGGAAAAGGTGATGCGCGAACTGGCCCGCGTCACCAAGCCGGGCGGGCAGGTCATGTTGGTCAACCACTTCAGCCAGGAAGAAGGGCTGCGCGGCTGGGTCGAGCGGCGGATGGCTCCGTTCGCCGACAAGATCGGCTGGCGCTCGGTGTTCGACGTCGACCGCGTGATGGTGTGCGAGGATCTGAGCCTTGCCGAGCGCGTTTCCGTGCGGCCGTTCGGCCTGTTCACCATGATGCGCTTTGCCAAGTCGATGAGCGCTGCCGAACATCCGGTCGCTGCGGAGTAAGGCACGAGGGCCCAGTCAACGCTGCGAAGGGCCGGGCAGACCGGCCCTTTTGCGTGGCGGATCGCGCACGGCGGCCTGGGTCAACGATAGCCGCGCGTCAGCCTTGACAGTGCGCGCCCGCGCTCCTTATAGACACGGGTCTCAGGGGCCTGCGATTAGGCTCTAGAGTGCGTTCGCTTAGGAAGACGACGCGAACGTCCTCTAAGCTTACGATTTGAGCATGTTTTTCACGCCGAACCGTTCACACTTCGGCTAAACATGCTCTGTGGCGGAGTAGCTCAGCTGGTTAGAGCAGCGGAATCATAATCCGCGTGTCGGGGGTTC
>CAZDNY010000483.1:0-3052 GCA_964506885.1 uncultured Hyphomicrobiaceae bacterium
GTGACAGAGGAATGCCGCCGCGCCACCGAACTCGCTGATGCGCGCGATCAGGCCGAGGCTGCCAACCGTGCCAAGTCGCGTTTCCTGGCGGCCATGAGCCACGAAATCCGCACGCCCATGAACGGCATCCTGGGCATGGCCTCGCTGATGCACGAAACCGAAATGAGCGACGAGCAGCGCACCTACATCGCAGCCGTCGACCAGTCGGCCCGTGTCCTCGTCGCCCTGATCGACGAGATACTCGACTTCTCCAAGATCGAGGCGGGCAAGGTCGTTCTGCAGGAGGCCCCCTTTACGCTTGCCGAAACGGCGCAGAGCGTCGTCGAACTGTTGTCGCCCCGCGCCCATGACAAGGGGCTCGAGCTGGCGTTGACCGTCGATCCGCAGCTCCAACGCACGTTGATTGGCGACGAGGCGCGGATTCGCCAGATTCTGCTCAACCTCCTATCCAATGCCGTCAAGTTCACCGACCGTGGCGGCATCGCCGTGTCGTTGACCGCACGCCGCCCCGAGGGCAGCGAGGGCCAGTTGGCCGTGGCGATGACGGTGGAGGACAGCGGTATCGGCTTGTCGCCCGACGACATGCAGCGGCTCTTCATGGAGTTCGAACAGGCCGATACCCCGCAGCGTCGCCAGCAAGGGGGTACCGGCCTCGGCCTCGCCATCTCCAAACGGCTCGCCCAGGCGATGAAGGGCGATATCCGCGTCAGCTCCACGCCCGGTCGCGGTTCTGTCTTCGTTGCCCAGATAGTGCTGCGCGAAGCCGCGCCCGACGATCTGGCCGACAGCGGCACACCTGTCGCGCTTGACGATCGGCTGACGGTCCTGGTCGCGATGGATCATGCATTCGAGCGGCGCAGCATCACGCACATTCTGCGCTCTGCCAACCAGAACGTGATCGAGGTCAAGGCCGCCGACGCCCTGGCGGCGATTTCCAAGGCCGCCGCCGACAAGTGCCGCGTCGACCGCGTCATCGTCGATGTCGGCTGTCCACCCGATCTCGCCGGACGCATTTTGCAGGCCGCCCGCGACGAGGCCGGCGGTGACGTCATCGGCATCGTCACGGTCAACGTCCTGGCGCGTTCCGGACTGGGCGCGTTCCGCGCAGTGGGCTATCAGCGCTATCTGATCCGGCCTGTCCGCGTGCGCTCGCTTTTGCAGCAGCTCTCAGGCGATCATGGCGACCGGCCCCGGCCCGGCCGGCCCACGGCGTCGCAAGCCGGAAATATGGCGCCGGACGCGTGCGAAAATCAGGTCGCAAACATGCCGGCGGCTGCAGACCCTGTCAGGGTGCTTCTCGTCGAGGACAACGAAATCAATGCACTTCTGGCTCGGCGGATCCTGGAGAAATCCGGCTGCCAGGTCGTGCATCGCAAGGATGGCCCCGGCGGCGTCGCCTGCGCGCTCGAATGCTGCGACGGGCGCCGTCCCCCGTTCGACTTGGTCTTGATGGATATTCACATGCCGGGTCTCGACGGGATCGCCGCGGCCCAGGCCATCCGCGACGGCTACCTGGAGCGCCGCGCCGCCGCTGGCACCGAGAACGCGCCTCCGAAGTGTCCGCCGATCGTCTCTTTGACGGCAAATGCCTTTCCCGAAGACCGCGAGCGCTGTCTCAAGGCCGGTCTCGATGACTATCTTGCCAAGCCATTCGATAGCGACGATCTCAAGACGCTGCTGATGACCTGGGTGCCGGGTTATGCGGACACATTGGGTGCCGACAGCTCCAGCCGGTCATCCCGCTGAACGCGAAACAGCGCCGTTTGCAGTGCACGCAAGCCGACCCGGAGCAGGGATCGGCTTGAGGTCGCAGATCCGTCACGGAATCATGATAGCTCCATTCGAATGAAGCCGGCCCACCCGGATGCCACGCGCGTTTAGCGTGTCATCCAGGCCGGTGCAGCAGGGAGCATCGACATGCTGATGGAGCGCAGCCGTATGTTCGCAGCGCGATTGGAGACGCGCAGCTTTCTCAAGTCCCGTCGAGGTGCGCCGCCTGCTGCTCTGTTACAGGAGCCGGGACCACGTTGGTTGACAGGCGAGCGCGCTGCCGAGGCACGCATCTATGGCCGCGTCGGCGATCTGGAAGTCCGCATGGCAGGCGGCACCAGGGACGTGCGCCGTGCGCAGCGTCTGCGTTATGACGTTTTCTACAAGGAGATGTCGGCCACACCGAGCCTGTTGGCCGAACTGAGGCGTCGTGATGAAGATCCCTACGACGAGATCTGCGACCATCTGCTGGTTGTCGATCGCGGCGCCGCCAAGTCGCCCTGGCAGTCGCGCAAGCCGCATGTCGTCGGCACGTATCGGCTGCTCCGTCAGGATGTCGCCGAACGTCACTTCGGTTTTTATACCCAAGGCGAATACAACATCGCGCCGCTGCTGGCGCGCCGTCCCGCAACGCGCTTCCTCGAACTCGGGCGCTCGTGCGTATTGAAGCCCTATCGCAACCGCCGCACCGTCGAGCTGCTTTGGCACGGGCTATGGACGTATGTGCGCGAACGTCGCCTCGACGTGATGATTGGCTGCGCGAGCTTCGAGGGCACCGACCCGCAGGCCCACGCGATGGCACTCTCGTTCCTGCACCACCATGCCCGCGCACCGGAGAATTGGCGCTGTGCCGCGCATCCGCACCTCTTCAAGCGCATGGATCTGCTCCCGAAAGAGGCCGTCGATGCCAAGGCGGCATTGAAGGCGCTGCCGCCGCTCATTAAGGGCTATTTGCGCCTGGGCGCGTTCGTTGGTGATGGCGCCGTCATCGACCATCAGTTCGGCACGACCGACGTGTTGATCATTCTGCCCGTTGCCAACATCGACCCGCGCTACTTCGAACACTTCGGCGCACCCGATGAGCTCAAGAGCCGCATCGCGCAGGACGGCTGAAACAAGAAGTTTGCCCCTCGGTCGCCACGAGCACCATGGCCGTCTTACGCGAAACAGTCGGGTCCGTTCCCTGGCCATATGTCGCCAATCAGGAGTGCCGATCGGCCGCACGCCCGAGCATTCCGCTGGAATGAAGCAGTCTCGCCTTCCTCTGTCGACGGACGGCCCT
>CAZDNY010000484.1:0-3048 GCA_964506885.1 uncultured Hyphomicrobiaceae bacterium
CATGTGGAACTGGGGCGGCCAGTCCGAGGAATGCCATGGCAAGGCCATCGGCGATCCCTTCACCGCCGAAACCGGGATGCCGCTGAAATTCGACACATCCGGACCCCTTCAGGGCAAGATCAAGGAGATGGTCGACAGCGGCAACGTGACGGCGGATGTCTGCGACGCCGACCTTTTTGACGCCGTGGCGCTTGGCCCCTCGGGCCATCTTGAGGCGATCGACTACGCCGTCGTCTCCAAGGACCGGACGCTGCCGCAATATGCGCTGGAATATGGCGTCGACGTCATCGAGATGCACGGGGACGCCTGCCGGGAAGGCGAGCGGATCTTAATCGTTGACGACCTGATCGCGACGGGTGGCACGGCGGAAGCTGCGGTCAAGCTGATCCGGCGCTCGAAGGGCGAGGTGCTCGGTGCCACATTCATCATCGACCTGCCGGATCTTGGCGGGATGGCGAAACTGACAGCGCTCGGCGTGAAATCCCACGCCCTGATGGCATTCGAAGGACATTGATGGTGGAAAAGAGCGCGCAGGAACCGAAGAAGACGAAGAAGAAAAAGATCAAATTCACGACGCCCGAGCTGATGAGCGAGGCGATGGAGCGGCTGCGGACGTGGCAGGCGGACCGCAAGGCGGCACTGACGTGTCCCAATTGTGGTGCGCCCGACCTCAAGATCAGGGATCGCTCGGCGCGGCCACACTCGGAATGGTATGCTTTCAAGTGTACGGCCTGCGGACTCGATGACGCCATTCATATTCCGATGGCTTCTCACCGCCCGCCGGCCTAGGCCGCATTCATGTTTCCTGGAAACACGAACGCGATCTAGTCTTATGGTTTTGAGCATGTTTTTCACGTCCGAACCGCTCACACTTCGGCTGAACATGCTCTAGTGTGCCGTCCTTGAAGTTCGCCCCACTTTGCAGCAACCGAGGGGGCGCGAACTTCGGCGACATGAGGAGCACCAGCATCACACGAGTTCGGCCTCGGGGCTCTCAGTCGGTCACACAATCCGGGTGAAGCAATCTCATGAGCATGCGATCCGAAGCTGGCGGACATTCTGGCGAGGCCTTGCCGGGTGGTGATGACGCGCAGGCCTTTCGTGACCGATTTTATGGGCGTTTTGCGGGGCTGCTGGCATGGGAAGATGTCGCGGCCGTTTTCGCGCGTGTCATTGCGGTGCCATCGGGCTGGTGGATCTATGACACACGTGAGCCATTGCCCACTCTACCCGAAGATGCCGGCCGTCTCGCTCAGCGGGTCGGCGAAATAGAGGGCTTCCTTCGCCGCCATCAGCGGGCCGACTACTGCGGGTTCGTCTACGTCGACGACAAAGAGGCGCCAACCTTGATCAAGGTGTTCGATCCGCGCAACGCGAGTTCCTGCAGCCTCGGCTCGCCCGTGCCGGTCTACACGTTGTCTCGTTTGAAGCCTTCGACCCTGCCATTCGACGCGTCCGAGGGCGGTGCACCCGGTGGCGCTGATATGCAAAGCAGCGGACGTCTCAAGCGTTTCCTGAAGGGCTGGACATGAAAATCGATGGAATGGCGATGCGGACGATCTGGCCGGGTGAGGACGGTCGGAGCGTTCACATCATCGATCAGACGAAACTGCCCCATGTCCTGGAGATCGCGCGGCTCGGGACGCTGGAAGAGGCGGGGGTGGCGATCCGCACAATGCAGGTGCGCGGTGCGCCACTGATCGGGGCTACGGCTGCCTACGGTCTCGCGATTGCCCTTGCCGAGGATGCCTCGGACGCGGCCATGGCGCATGCTCGCGCGCATCTGCTGGCGCAGCGGCCGACGGCGGTCAACCTGCGCTGGGCGCTCGACGAGATGGCGCGGGTGCTGGAACCGCTGACGGCTGAAGCACGCGTCGATGCAGCGTGGGCGCAGGCGGCGCACATCGCCGACGACGATGTCGAAGCATGCCGGCAGATCGGGATCAACGGCCTGCCGCTGATCGAAGCGATCGCCAAGCGCAAGGGGCCGGGTGAGCCGGTCAATATCCTCACGCATTGCAACGCGGGCTGGCTTGCGTGTGTGGACTGGGGTACGGCGACATCGCCGATCTATCATGCACATGACGCCGGGCTGCCTGTGCATGTGTGGGTCGACGAGACCCGTCCGCGCAACCAGGGGGCGGCCCTCACCGCCTACGAGCTGGGTGCACACGGCGTGCCGCATACGATCATCGTCGACAATGCGGGCGGTCATCTGATGCAGCATGGCCGGGTTGACATCGTGATCGTCGGCACGGACCGCGTGGCGGCCAATGGTGATGTCGCCAACAAGATCGGCACCTACCTGAAGGCGCTGGCCGCGCACGATACCAGCGTGCCCTTCTACGTGGCTCTTCCTGGTTCGACGATCGACTGGTCGTGCGATGACGGCATGACGATCGAGATCGAGGAGCGGCCGGCCGATGAGGTCTTGATGATGACAGGTCGGCGTGCGGCAGGCGGCGTGGAGAGTATGGCGATCGCCGCGCCCGGATCACCAGCGGCCAATCCGGCATTCGACGTGACGCCGGCGCGGCTCGTCACCGGGCTCATTACCGAGCGCGGCGTGGCGCCGGCAACGCGTGAGGGACTGGTGCAGCTCTATCCCGAGCGCGGGGGCGAGGCATGAGCGACGTGACGACACGCAGCGGCCGGCGCCGGCGCAGCGATGAAATGACGCTTCGTGCCGAAGTGATCGCCACGGCGCAGAGGATGAGCCGGGAAGGCCTGTCGCCGGGGCGCTCGGGCAACGTGTCGTGCCGCTACGGTGATGGCATGCTGATCACGCCTTCGGGCCTCGCCTACGATTTGATGAAGGTCGGCGATATCGTCTATGTCGCCAACGATGGCACGCCGGAGCTCGGCGCGCTCAAGCCGTCGAGCGAGTGGCGGTTTCATCTCGCGGCCTATGCAGCTCGGGCGGACGCGCAGGCGGTGGTGCATACGCATTCGCTCAATGCGACGGCGCTTGCGTGTTCGGGAAAGCCAATTCCGGCATTCCACTACATGGTGGCGCTTGCCGGCGGCAACGATATCCCGCTGGTGCCT
>CAZDNY010000485.1:0-3028 GCA_964506885.1 uncultured Hyphomicrobiaceae bacterium
ATCTGGACACGGACACGGTGGTCATGCAGACAGGGACCAGGCAGGGCGACGGCAGGGCTCTTGCCGCAGAACGAGCAGTACAAGGTATTCTTTTCTTGGGGCATTTCTCGTCTCTCACCCAGGCCTTATGCATCCAGCTGGCGTCCCGGAAAAGCATGGCCAAAGGGCGGCGAAATGCAAGTTCCAGAGCGTCTTCCTGCCCAAAAGGGCGTTGTGCGACGTCGCCCGCCGCGGGGCACAAGAATCCATCTACCCCGATCTGAACACGCTAGCGTCCACCAGATCAAGATTGGATTAACGCCTTCCTGTGGCCCGATCGTGATTTTAACGACAACGTGACACCCCAGGGACAATCCCCCTGAGTCCACCGCGAAGTCGCCCATTCACCACAAGCCTTCGGCAAGCAGTCGGAACATTTGCGAAACATCCGACACAAGCGCCCACATGCAACATGGGGGGCGCAGGCCCTATCGCCAACCGTATCCTGCACAACGCGGCCTCATGCCGCGCGCGGCGCCCCTGAAAAAACACGGCCGGCGGAAAGCACCACCGGCCGTCTCGAAACACTTTGCCGCGCGCTTGGCACCACGGCCTGCCCGACTAAGACTTGGCGGCTTCCTCCACCGCGGCTTCCGCATCCTCGCGCTTCGACATGACGCGATCGATGAGGCCGAAGTCCTTGGCCTGCTCGGCCGTCATGAAGTAGTCGCGGTCGAGCGTGCGCTCCACCGTCTCGTAAGGCTGACCCGTGTGGTGGACATAGACCTCGTTCAAGCGCCGCTTCATCTTGATGATGTCTTCCGCGTGCCGCTCGATGTCCGACGCCTGCCCAGAGAAGCCGCCCGAAGGCTGATGCACCATGATCCGCGCATTCGGCAGCGCAAAGCGCATGTCCTTGTTGCCGGCACACAAGAGCAATGAACCCATCGACGCGGCCTGGCCGATGCACAGCGTCGCCACCGGCGGCTTGATGAACTGCATGGTGTCGTAGATCGCCATGCCGCTGGTCACCACGCCACCCGGCGAGTTGATGTACATGGAGATCTCTTTCTTCGGATTCTCCGCCTCCAGGAACAACAGCTGCATGCAGATCGACGCCGCCATATGGTCCTCGATCGGCCCGGTCACGAAGATGATGCGCTCCTTGAGCAACCGCGACGGCAGGTCGTAACCCCGCTCGCCACGGTTCGTCTGCTCCACGACCATCGGCCAGAACGTGTTGGTGATGGTATCGACGGGGTCGCGCATGGGAAGTCTCCTGGTCGCCGGCCCGGCCGGCATGGTGAATTGTCGTACGCCGGATCGTCGCCGGCACTTGATGGCCTCTTCGGGCGCCTTGAGAGCCCAATCGTGTTGCCGGTTCAATATCATCACCGGCGCCACTGACAACAAGAGGTCCTGTGACGCGGCACATCCGCGCCAGCCAACGCCGGCCGGGGACAGCCCCCCGACAAGGGTTGGCTCGGCATCAAACGTCGGTGGCCTCGTTGAGCGCCTTCGTCAGCTCTTCCTTGGTCACCGTCTTGTCGGTCGGCTTGACCTGCTCGATGATGTGATCGACCACCTTGTCCTCGAAGATCGGTGCCCGCAGCTGGGCCAGCGCTCCTGGCGTCTTTTCATAGTACTCGTAGACGAACTTTTCCTGGCCGGGGTAGCGGCGCGCCTGATCGACCAGCGCGCGGCGCAGTTCGTCCTGGCTGACTTGGATCTTGTTCTTGTCGCCGATCTCGCCGATCACCAGGCCCAGACGCACGCGCCGCTCCGCCAGCTTGCGGTATTCCGCGCGCGCCTCGTCTTCCGTCTTGCCCTCGTCCTCGAAGCTCTTGCCCTCGCGCAGCATGCTGTCGGCGAGCTGCTTCCAGATCGATTCGAACTCGTTGTCGACGAGCGAAGGCGGCAGCTCGAAATCGTGCGCCTTTTCCAACTCGTCGAGCAGTTCGCGCTTGAGTTTTACCCGCGCCGCCTGCGCATACTCCTGCTGCAACTGCTGCGTAATGAGTTCCTTGAGCTTGTCGACGTTTTCCGCACCCAGCGACTGCGCGAACGTGTCGTCGAGTTCAGGCACCTTCGGCGCAGCGACTTCGCTCACCTTGACCTCGAAATCGGCTTCCTTGCCGGCCAGCTTTTCTTCCGGATACTTCTCCGGGAAGGTTGCCTTGACGACTTTCTCGTCTCCGGCCTTGACGCCTACGAGGCCTTCCTCGAAGCCGGGAATGAAGTTGCCCTGGCCGACGATCACGGCCATGTCTTTGTCTTCACCGCCCTCGAATGGCACGCCGTCGATCTTGCCGACGAAATCGAGCGTGACGCGATCGCCGTTGGACGCCACACGGCCTTCTTCCGCTTCATAGGTGGTCGAACGCTTCTTGAGATCGGCGATCACCTCATCGATGGCTTCCGGCGTCACATCGACAACGAGCCGTTCCAGCTGCATCTTCGAAAGGTCCGCAACCGCGATCTCGGGCAGCACCTCGAACGACATCGAATAAGCGAGGTCCGCCTCGCCCGCGATCACCTTTTCGATCTCGCTCTCGTCCTCGGGCAGATCGATGGCCGGCTGCATCGCCGGGCGCTCGTTGCGGTCCGAGATGGCCTTCGACGAGGTCTCGCGAACCGTCTGCTCGAGCACCTCCGCCATGACAGAGCGGCCATAGAGCTTCTTGATGTGCGCCAGCGGCACCTTGCCCTTGCGGAAGCCCTTGAGCTGCACCCGGTCCTTGATCTCGTCGATGCGCTGGTTGAAGCGCTCGCCTAGCTCGTTCTGGCCAACCGTTACCTTGAGCGTACGCTTCAGGCCGTCGGTGTTCACCTCGGTGATCTGCATGTCGTCTGATGCCTTCGGTCAAACTCGTGTTTCTCAAGCCGCACGGCGGATGCCGGACGTTGCCCGACGCTCATCGCGCGGGCGATGCATGACGTGCGGTCGCAAAGAAGAAGCGCTGGTGCGGGCGGAGGGACTTGAACCCCCACGGCCAAGGCCACCAGAACCTAAATCTGGCGTGTCTACCAATTTCACCACGCCCGCGGC
>CAZDNY010000486.1:0-3018 GCA_964506885.1 uncultured Hyphomicrobiaceae bacterium
GGCCGTCGCAGCCGGGAATGCCGACGAGGCCTTCGAGACGGTCTACCGGCGCTGGTCCCCGCTCGTGCAC
The DNA here is from genome assembly GCA_964506885.1 of uncultured Hyphomicrobiaceae bacterium. Lineage (GTDB taxonomy): Bacteria > Pseudomonadota > Alphaproteobacteria > Rhizobiales > Hyphomicrobiaceae > JAEUMD01. The sequence continues at coordinate 71 of CAZDNY010000486.1, forward strand.
AGTGTGGCCCGGCGCTCCCTGGGGAGTACCCACGAGGCCGATGACCTCACCCAGCGCGTGTTCATCTCCGCCTGGCGTTCCCGATCCGCCTATGATCCGGCGGCAGGATCGATGCCGGGGTGGCTGATGACCATTACCCGTCGCCGCATCGCCGATCGTTGGGCGGAGCGGAGCCGGGATCGCAGTGTCCCCGACGCCGATCCACCCGAGGGCATCGTTGAGTCGGACACGACAGCGAGCATCGAGACGATCGCCGACCAGATGGTGATCGCCGACGAGCTCGGCCGTCTGGGCGAGCCTCCGGGTGAGATCCTGCGCCTAGCCCTGTTCGAGGAGTTGACCCATACCGAGATCGCCGAGCGGCTCGACCTGCCTCTCGGCACCGTGAAAAGCCACATTCGACGTTCCCTACAGCGACTGCGCACCCGATGGGAGGTGATCCACGATGAGCCGCGATGACCGCCACTGCGACCCCGAGGAGATGGCCGGCATGCCGAAACGTCTCGCCGGCCAGGCCGAAAAACGAGGCGAGGGGCTCGCCCAGGACTGGCCAAAAGGCGCTGCCCTGACAGGCCAGCCGGGAGAATTCGTCGGCGCCGGGTATCTCATCGAGCTTGGCCAGTTCGTCGTCATCAGGCGGGGCAAGTCGGCCCTGCCATCGCGGTGCGATGCGGACATGGCAGGTTGCGCAGACGCCGGCGCCACCACATTCGGCCTTCACCGGAAGAGTATGGGCGCGCATGAGTTCGACGAGGTGGAGGCCTGAAATCGCTTCGCGCTCGTGGGAGCTGCCGTCGACCAGGCGCACGGAAATGCGCAAGTCGGCGGCGTCCGGGCTGCCGGGGCCCGGCCGGTTCCGGGACGGTGATCGGGTGGTGTGCATCGCTCTCTCCAGTTGAGATGCACCGCAATATAGTAGAAAATCATTGCGTCAGATCTGGTTTATAAAAATAAAAATAGAAAATTATTTTTCTCTGGTCTGTGCGGGGGATTTTTCTTCCGGTCCTGGGTGTGGGTGGGGTGTCAGTGCCGGGCTGGTCGGATTTGCGAGAATTCGCAGGTGCTGATCCAGCCGATGGTAGCCGTTGGCGGCGCCTGCCGGTCCGGCGGCGGTGGCTTGCGTTGTAGTTTCGGCTCCCGGTCGGGCCGGGAACGACGAGAAAACGGGCGGGTTCACACCCGCCCGCACGTGTTTCGATGATCTGGATCGCTGGCGCTTACATTGGTTGCTGTGGGCGCATGTCGGCTGGGTCGATGCCGGCGACCACAACCGGCTTCTTCATGGCGTCGCGGCGGAAGGGTTCGCCCAGTTCCTGATTGAGAAGAACCTCGATGAACGTGGTCTGCTTTCCGCTCATCTGCGCTTCAATGGCTTCGGAGAGTTTTTCGCGCAGCTCGTCCATGGTGCGCACCTGCACGCCCTTGACACCGCAGGCCTGCGCGATTTTCGCGTAGTTGACGTCGAGGTCGAGTTCGGTGCCGACAAAGTTGTCGTCGAACCAGAGCGTCGTGTTGCGCTTTTCCGCGCCCCACTGGTAGTTGCGGAAGATCACCATGGTGATGGCCGGCCAGTCATCGCGTCCGCAGGCGGTCATCTCGTTCATGGAAATGCCGAAGGCGCCGTCGCCCGCAAAGCCGACAACGGGGATGTCGGGGTTGCCGATCTTGGCGCCGAGGATGGCCGGGAAGCCGTAGCCGCACGGGCCAAACAGGCCGGGAGAGAGGTATTTGCGTCCCTCTTCGAACGTGGGGTAAGCGTTGCCGATGGCGCAATTGTTGCCAATGTCGGAGGAAATGATGGCCTCCTTGGGCAAGGCGTTCTGGATGGCGCGCCAGGCCATGCGCGGCGACATCTTATCCGGCTCGCGATTGCGGGCGCGCTCGTTCCAGGTCGTGCCGGGATCGTCGTCCTCGTGATCCATGGATGCGAGCTGCTGCAGCCACGCCGACTTGGTTTTGTGGATCAGGGCTTCGCGATCGGCGCGCCCTTTCGCGCTGGCGTTGTCGGGGAGCTTTGCCAGGATCTGTTCGGCTACGGCTTTGGCGTCGCCCTGGATGCCCACGGTGACCTTCTTGGTCAGCCCGATGCGATCACCGTTGATGTCGACCTGAATGAGTTTTGCGTTCTTTGGCCAGTAGTCGATGCCATATCCCGGCAGGGTGGAGAAGGGATTGAGGCGCGTGCCGAGAGCGAGCACGACGTCGGCTTTGGCAATCAACTCCATCGCGGCCTTGGATCCGTTGTAGCCGAGCGGGCCGACGGACAGCGGATGGGAGCCGGGGAAGGCGTCATTGTGCTGGTAGTTGCAGCACACCGGTGCAGCAAGCTTTTCGGCAAGCGCGGCGGAGGCGCCGATGGCGCCAGAGAGAACGACACCGGCGCCGTTGAGGATGACGGGAAACTCGGCCTCGGCCAGGAGCGTGGCGGCGGCTTCGATGGCCTGCTGGCCGCCGGGCGAGCGCTCGAGGCGCACGATCTGCGGCAGCTCGATGTCGATCACCTGGGTCCAGAAGTCGCGCGGGACGTTGATCTGCGCGGGCGCCGAGCCGCGCCAGGCTTTTTCTATGACGCGGTTCAAGACTTCGGCGATGCGCGAGGGGTCGCGAACCTCTTCCTGATAGCAGACCATGTCGGCGAACAGCCGCATCTGCTCGATTTCCTGGAAGCCACCCTGGCCGATGGTCTTGTTGGCGGCCTGCGGCGTGACGAGAAGCAGAGGCGTGTGGTTCCAGTAGGCCGTCTTGACGGGGGTGACGAAGTTGGTGATGCCCGGGCCGTTCTGGGCGATCATCATCGACATCTTGCCGGTCGCGCGGGTGTAGCCATCGGCGATCATCCCGCCCGAGGTTTCATGCGCGCAGTCCCAGAACTTGATCCCGGCGGCCGGGAACAGGTCGGAGATCGGCATCATCGCGGACCCGATAATGCCAAAAGCATTGTCGATGCC
>CAZDNY010000487.1:0-1145 GCA_964506885.1 uncultured Hyphomicrobiaceae bacterium
AAGGGCTGATAGATCGCGCGCTGGGCGGCGGTTGCACCTCCGCGCAGACGAAGCCAGATAAGGGGCAGCGGTCCGGAGAGCCCGGCAAAGCCGCCGAGGAAACCCCCGGCGATGCCGACGGCAGCGTCGGCCCGCCTGCCGCCCCAGTTGCCGATGTGGCCATGCGCGCGCGACGCGAGCTGGTAGGCGGCGTACGTCAGCAGAAAGACGCCGATGAGGGTTCGCAGCAGCAGCGGCGAGGCGTTTGCGAGGGTGGTGACGCCGATGGGTACGCCCAGCAGGCCGCCCAAGAGGAACGGAGAGGTTCTGTTCCAGTCGAACGCCTTTCGCACCGTCACCAAGCCGACCAGCTGCGCGGCAACAGATGCCAGCGCGACCAGTGGTGGAACCATCGCTGCAGGCAAGGCGTGCAGCCACAGTCCGGATGCCACGAGACCAGTGCCGAAACCGGCAAAGCCCGTGGTGAACCCGGCTGCCAGGGCGCCGAGAAGAACGATCGCAAGCGTTGCGGGATCGGCGTGCAGGGCGGGCATGACTTCAACTGTCGGGAGCGGCGGGCTTGGGACACGTTTCGTGCCTGCAGGCGAGACGCGGTGCAGGTTCAACGGGACTAGAGATCGACATAGAAGCTGTAGCCGTGGCGGGTGAATCCGAGCTTGTCGTAGAAGGCGTGGGCATCGTGGAAGCGCGTGTGGGAGGAAAGCTGCAGCTTGTAGCAGTCGGCCTTGCGGGCTTCGTCCATGGCGTGGTGCATCATGAGCTTGCCGAGGCCTTTGCCCTGATGATCGCTTGCAACAACGACCTGCTCGACGACGGCAAGCGGGCGGCCGCCATGGGCGATGTTGTCCATGATAAGCAGCACATAGGTTGCAATCGGCTCGGCGCCGGGATGGGCAACCACGTAGATGCGATAGTCGGGATAGGATTCGATCCGCCGCAGGAGTGTGCGTGCGCGCTCGAAATCGATGTCCTTGCCGCTGCGGAAGCCCGCCTGGGCGTAGAGTTTCAGAAGTGCGGGGAGGTCGGCGTCCGTGGCGGTGCGGATCGACAGGTCGGTCGAAAGCGACATGGGCGGCTCGGGTTTCGATCAGGTCAGCGAAGGCCTATCATATCGCGCGCCGCGTCGCTTTGCCGAATTCAAATCG
>CAZDNY010000487.1:1159-2991 GCA_964506885.1 uncultured Hyphomicrobiaceae bacterium
CTGGATTCAGAGTCGCTTGACGACCTTCGCCCGGAATCAAACGTCTGATCCAGAACACTACCATACCGCGCGCCGGGTCGCTCTGCCGAAATCAAAGTGGCACAACGTTGATAGGTGCGGCTTGGGTCCGGTGCGATGACGGGCTATTCGGCGGCGCCGAAGCGGCGGCGCTGATTGGTGCGCGGCTTGTTGAACTCGGTGTGGAACTGGCCGTAGTACTTCACGCCGAGGAAGTTGCCGTTCATCCACATCACGTCGCAGAAGACCGAGGTGCGCTCATGGGCATAGTAGAACGTCAGCGTGAGGCGGTCGCCGACGTTGATGCGATTGTTGCCGCCGAAGATGCGATCGGGGCGCATTTCGATTTTCGCACCGCGCGATGACTTGTCGGCCAGGAAGCAGGACAGGGGCTGGCCCCACTCCTCGCGCCACAACGTGACCGGCATGCGCGAGGGGACGCGCTTTTCACGGCCACGGCGTTCGGACTGGTTCGAGGCGTCGGGAGCCGGTGCGCTGTAAACCGTTAGATTCGTGGTGACGGGTTCGGCGGGGGGCGTTGCGGTGCCGGCCACCGGACCTTCGACCTGCGCGTCGTTAGCGTGGCTCTCTGCGGGCGCTTGATGCGCGGCCGGCAGCGGTGGCGGTGTGACGCTGGAGGCTGTGTCGGACCACGCGGCTTGGTCATCCCAGTCGTCATCAAGTGCGACGGAGCTGTCGCCGCCGAGCGCGGTGTCGTCGGGCTCGGAGGTCACCGGCTCGGTGAGTGCGACCACGTTGCTGTCAGTGTCGGGCTGGTCTTCGGCGTCGATTTCTGGCGCCGGTTCGTCGTGTCCGTCGGCCAGGCTGTCGTCTGCAGTCTCGACAATGCGCGGAGACGATGACGCCTGCCGGCGCTGAGCGGCGAGTTTTGTGGCGGCCTCGGCGGCGTCCTTAAGAGCATTGTCGCGATCGAACTCGGCCGACAGGCGGGCTGCTTCGGCTTCGTCAAGCGCCTGCTCGAGGCCGTCGGCGCGCTCCTGGAGCTTTTGCAGCTGCGTGCGCAGTTCTTCGATTTCGGCCTTGGCGGTTCGGGACTCTTCGGCGGCGCTGCGAAGCGCTTCGATCTCGCTGGCCGCGGCAGCCGCTGTTGCAACCGCTTTTTGCGCTTCGTCGGTCACGCGCGCCTTTTCGGCCTCCAGCTCGGAATTGCGCGTGCGCAGGGCCTCGATCTGTTCGAGCACTTCGGCGATGCGGCGTTCGGCGTCACTGTCGACGAGGGACTGGCTTTCGGCGATTTCGCGGGCCGAAGCGCGGAGGGCCTCGATCTCTTCGGTGGCCTGCGCTGCGGCGGTGCGCGCGCTCTCGCGTTCGGCTTCCAATGCCGCTTCGCGTTCGCGCACCTGGGTTTCCAGTGCCTCGACCTGCTTGCGGGCGTTCTCGTAACGGTTGTTGTTTTCGAAGTCCTGCTTGGCGCGCTCCTCGGCCAGATGCTCGGCGGCGAGCCTGAGGGCGGTGATTTCCTCGGCTGCCTCGCTGGCCGCCTTTTTCGCGGACTGGCGTTCGGCGTCGTGCTCTTTTTCAGCGTCTGCAAGCCGCGCGTTCAGGTCGGCGATTTGCGTCCGCAGACTTTCGACATCCGCAAGAGCCTTCTTTTCGCGCGCAACTGCTTCGGTCAGCTCGGATTGGGCCTGTTCGGCCTGCTCGGAGGATTGACGCAGCGCTGCGAGTTCCTTGCCCGCGGCTTCGGCGGCACGGCGCGCCGTTTTGGCCTCGCGTTGAACTTTCTGAAGTTCCGCGCGCGCTTCGGCAGCCTCGCTTTCCAGCGCGGCGCATTTTGTGCGGAGTTCCTCGAG
>CAZDNY010000488.1:0-2985 GCA_964506885.1 uncultured Hyphomicrobiaceae bacterium
TGCCCGCGGTACGCGACAAGGCAACGCGTGACATTGCAAGGCCCACTGCAAAGACCAAAGACCACGGGAACGCATTCGATGTGAAGCGAGGCGCGCAGGTCAGCAGGGATGCCGATCGCGGAAGGGCAAGCCGCAATGTCGGCGGGAATCGCGGCGGTGGCGGTGGCATTCAGCGCGGTGGTGGCGGGCGTCTCCGGTGACCCAGATCCCTTTGCCAATGTCTCTATGTCCTGAGGTAGGATGAGCGATGCGTTGCAGAATTACAGAGAGTAGAAATGGTCCGCGCATCCTTGCGCCAGCCCTGTCAGCGATTGCTGCAACGGTTGCAATACTTTTCGCCATTCCGGGGGGAGCTGCTGCGTCGCCTTCTGACCAAGCATCGTTTCCATCCGCTTCTGCAGCCGTAGAAGCATTGATTTCCGCGGCCAAGTCGGGAAATTCGGAGCAAGTCCTTCAGATCTTGGGGGCGGATGCAGCGGCTGTCGTCCGCTCAGGCGATCCTGTTGCCGATGACCAAGCACGTGAGCGCTTTTTGAAGGCGTACGCAGAAGCGCATGGGCTCAAGGGTCAGAAAGATGGAAGCCAAGTGCTCCACATCGGGTCGGAGGACTACCCATTCCCCATTCCACTGGTGCAAGAGAACGGTGCCTGGAAGTTCGACACCGCTGCTGGACTCGATGAGATCCTCTCACGCCGGATTGGCGGGAATGAGCTGGCAACGATTGAAGTTCTCAAGGCCTATGTAGATGCGCAGATCGAATATGCATCGATCGATCATGACGGCAATGGCCCCCAATATGCTCGCCGGATCATGAGTACACAGGGCAAGCAGGATGGACTGTACTGGGATGCGAACGGGCAAGGCGAGAGCCCGTTGGGGCCGCTCATCGCACAGGCGCAGGCGGAGGGCTATGGCGGTGGTACGGCTGCAGGACAGACGTCGAATCCTTATCACGGCTACATCTTCAAGATCCTGCTTCGCCAAGGCACCGCCGCCATGGGCGGTGCGAGCAACTACCTTGTCAATGATCGCATGATCGGTGGTTTTGCGATGGTTGCGGCCCCGGCCAAATACGGCAACTCGGGCATCATGACGTTCATCGTCAATCAGGATGGGAAAGTCTTCGAGAAGGATCTGGGGGAGGAGACACTCCGTCTCGTTTCCGAAATGGATACCTTCGATCCGGACAGCTCATGGCGCCCGTCTGAGTCCGAGTAATGCAGATGTCAGCGAAGCCGATCTCCATGTCGGAATTCTTCCGCCGATATACCCTCATTGCGAGCGGTGCCGTGCTGACTGCTTTCAATAAAGGCCGGTTGACGGGTGTTGTTGCAGGCCTCGCGTTACTGCTGCTCGGCTCATTGCAGCTATATGCCGAAGGCAACCGATTCCAAGATCAGCTTCGGCAGCGCCTGGAGCAGCTGGGCTCGTCATCCGGCCGGAACGTCAACGGCGTGGATGTCGCGGCCCACGCGTTCTTGCCCAAATTATACGCAGCCCTGGACTACGAACCTGCATGGCGCGATCCAAAGGCTAGAGCCGCCCTGCAGTCAGCAGTTGCACGCAGTTGGGAAGACGGCCTGCAACCAAGCGACTTTCATCGAGACATTGTTGATGCTGCGGTATCTCGCGCAGGTTCGACAGAATGGGATGTGTCACGCGATCTCGTATTGAGCGATGCCTTTGTGCGCTTGCTCTATCAGCTCTATTTCGGAAAGGTCCGCCCCAATAGCCTCGACGGCAACTGGAACTACAGCCGGCCGGCCATTGCTGATGACACCGCCTCGAAGATTGCGGGGGCACTGAGGTCTGGTGCAATCGAGGAACTCGTTGAAGAAGCAAAGCTCAAGCATCCGTTCTACGAGGGTCTCAGGTCTTCCTTGCAGGCGTTCACGGATCAGGCGGCGAACGGCGGTTGGCCCAAAGTGCCGGAAGGCCCCGTCCTCAAACCGGGAGACGTCGACGCGCGGATTGATGACTTGCGCAAGCGCCTGACGATCACTGGTGAGTTGGAGGTTCGCGCTGCGGGAAACGGCGAGCTATATGATGACGCGCTCGTGCAAGCTGTTCGCAAGTTCCAAGAGAACAACGATCTTCCGTCTGACGGGATCGTGGGACCTGCTACGCTGGCAGCATTGAACGTTACGGTCGGCGCGAGGATCGACCAGATCAGGGTCAATCTGGAACGCGCCAGATGGGTGCTGCGTGACATTGGCAGCGAGATGGTCGTCGTCAATATCGCGGGCCAGTATCTTCACCTGTTCCTCAAGGGGAAGCGTGTCTGGTCTTCGCGGGTCATCGTCGGCAAGACCTACACGAAGACACCAGTCTTCACGGAGACGATGAAGTCCATCGTTCTCAATCCGGACTGGGGTGTGCCACGCAGCATCATTCGCAACGAAATCTTCCCCAAAGCGGTTCGCGATCCGGGATATCTGGCGCGGAATGATTATCAGCTGCGAGATGGAACGGGGCGGGCCATTGATCCGATGGTGGTGGAATGGTCCAAGTGGACCCCGTCGACTTTTCCATATCGCGTGGTGCAGCAGCCGGGCCCGAAGAACGCGCTTGGTCTCGTGAAGTTTCTGTTCCCGAACAAGCACGCGGTATATCTTCACGATACGCCAAATCGACAGCTTTTTTCGCAAACGGGCCGTACGTTCAGTCATGGATGTATCCGCGTGCAAGATCCGCTGAAACTTGCCGAACTGATACTCCAGGATCGTCTGGGTTGGGATCGAACCAAAATCGACTCGATCGTTTCAACTGGAAAGTTGCGCAGTATATCGCTGCCGGAGCCTCTACCTGTCTTGCTTTTATATTGGACAGTAGATCCGTCCTTCGACGGTGGGGCTCACTTCCACAAGGACATCTACGGTCGGGACGCTGCGCTCTTGAAGGCACTCGACAAGAAATTTGATGGGGGCAGCTAGTATCTGCCGCCGATGATGTGGGAAAAAGGGGCTGAAAAGTCCCCCGCCCGC
>CAZDNY010000489.1:0-2976 GCA_964506885.1 uncultured Hyphomicrobiaceae bacterium
GCGGGCGTTTGATCTTGTCGGCGGCGCTCTCACCAGCCAGTTCGATCGGATGCAGGCGCACCTTGGCTGTCGGGGCTGCGGGGCGCGCCTTGCCCCAGATGCGGTCAACGAGGTTGCCGCCGATTTCCTTGAAGCGGATCTGATGTGGGGCGAGGTCCTTGCGCAGCTGCTCGACCTGGGCGAGCGTGACGAGCCAGGGATCGAAACCTATCGTGCTGCCGGCCTTCAACGCATCGGCGGCCCAGTCCTTGAGGATCTTGGCGGGGATCTGCAGGATCTCGAAAATTTCCGTGTCGACTTCGACCTTCGATTGCACGGCATAGCGCCCATCGACAAACAGTGCGGCGCGGTCAAGCCCGATGACGGCGTAGCCCGCCGAACCGGTAAAGCCCGTCAGCCAGCGCAGGCGCTCGGACGCGGCAGGGACATATTCGCCCTGGTGTTCGTCGGCGCGTGGCACGAAGTAGGCGTCGATGCCGCGGGCGCGCATGAGGGCACGCAGCTTGGTGACACGCTCGGCGGCGTGAGAGGGGTCGGTGAAGGTTTCGAAGGATTGGAACATCGGCCCGTCATAAGGCCGGTCCGCAAGAACGGCAACGCAGATCGTCGTGCCGGGTCGCATGGGTGCCGGCGGGAAGGATTCGGCTGGGTACGGTGATTGGCGGCCCAAGCCCCGTTCGCGGCAACATTAAGGAAGCTTTCACCGGCCATGCCCCGATCGCATTGCTGCGATGCAGCATGAGGTCTGGTCGGAACCGCAAATCACTCCTAGTTTCTTGTCACTGGCTTCGTGGCGATGCGGAAAACCGTGGGTCCGGAGCGTTATCCAGAGGGCCCCGCAAACAGGGGTTGAGAGATCATGAGCCTAACTACAATGACGCTCGGCCGGGCTTTGCCGGCCGAGAGCGGAAAGTCGCGGCTTGGCGCGCTTCTTTCAGCGGTTGGACACAGCTTCCTGGCCGCGCAGCAGGCACGGGCGGACCGTGTTGTGCGCCCATATCTGGCCCGGGTGCCCGAAGCGGAGCTGAAGCAGCTCGGCTTTAGCGCTGCAGAAATCGCCGAGATTCGCCAATCCCGTCATCTTCCTGTCGTAAGGTGGGTTTAGAAGACTTTCCAGGCCACATTCGTGGCTGAGAGAAGAGCGCCCCGATCGGCTCCGGCCGTTCGGGGCGCGTTGGTTTTGGTGGGCTCTTTGTTTTTTTCTGACACGCGTTGCACGAGGCTTTTTTCGTCGCCGCCCTGGGGAGTGTTGCTCACCGGCGAAATCTGTTTGCGCCTGCCGATTCACGCCCTCGCTTTGCTCGGACGATCGGAGGCGGGGGCGCCGGGCCGCAGTCGCGGCCTGAGTGGCCCGGTAGGTGGCGGGGGCGTTGCCCGGCGGATCAACGCCGCCGCAGGATGAGTGTCGACCATTCGTGGATGCGGTCATGACGCTCCAGGCTGAAGCCGTGGGCGCGGTACTGCGCGATGATAGCCGGCGCCTGCGGTACGAGGATGCCGGACAGCACGAGATGCCCACCAGGCGCTACGGCGCCGGCAATGTCGCGGGCGAGCCGCATCAGCGGGCCGGCCAGGATGTTGGCGATCAGCAGGTCGAACCGCCGGCCGCGCAAGTCCGGGTGGGCGAGCCCGGCGGCGACACGGAAATCGATGGCATGGGCGCAGCGGTTGAGCCGCGCATTCTCGCGGGCGACGGCGATCGAAGGGGCGTCGAGATCGGTTGCGGTGATGGAGGCGTGCGGTAAGGCGCGGTGGGTGGCGATGGCCAATACGCCGGAGCCGCAGCCCAGATCGAGCACATCCCAATATGCGCGGCGGCGTGTCAGCCGGTCGATGGCCAGGAGGCAGCCGTAGGTGGTGGCGTGATGCGCGGTGCCGAAGGCTTCGCCGGCGTCGATCAGGATGGCGCCCGGGCCTTGCGGCACGCGGTGGCGGTCATGGCTGCCGTGAACCATGTAGCGGCCGGCCGCGACGGGTGGCAGGGCGGCTTGTGAGATGGCGACCCAGTTGAGATCGGGTACGTCCTCCAATTCGATGTCGCCAACTTGTGACGGGTCGCAGCCCAGAAGCGCGGACAGATTCTCGCGCAGGACCTCCGGGGCCGGCGGATCGTCATAGTAGGCATCGATGCGCCAGCCCGGGGCATCTCCCGGCACCTCGAACAGGGTCAGGGCGGCCGGCGGCGGATCGATCAGGTTCTGGATGGCGCCAGCGAGCGTGTGGGCGACATCGCGCGTAGCGACCTTGAGCGTGACGAGGCGGGCGGACATTTTGGTGCGGGGTCCGAGGCTGTTTTTGCTGGCAAAGGGCGATGCGGCAGGCAGGCACCGCCCTGCGCCGCCTAATCTCCAAACGCCGGTTTGGCAAGCGATGAGTGCGGTGAGAGGATTTGCGTGATCGGTTCGGCGCGAACGGCGCAACGCGGTCCGGTCACGTTCTGGGTGAGGTGTCGCTCTCCAGCCCGACAGCCATTTCGTCTTCGCTGCGGTGTTCGGCGGCCTCGCGGATGGCCTCTTCCACGGCAGAGGCGTCGCCTTCGAACTCGAAACCCTCGCCGGTGCGCGGGTCGGGCAGGTTGTCGAGGAACACGTCCCACTTGGCGTCGAGATGCTCGGCGGCTTCGTAGGGCGGCAGCGTGTGCAAGGTGCCGTCAGGCATTTCCGTGACGATGCCGTCCGCGATCAGTCGCTGCAACGCATCCTCCAGGTCGAAATCGACATTCACGCCGAACTCGCTGGCCAGATACTGCTCGATGGCGGCGTCGATGGCCGGCAGGTCGCAATGGCGGCAGCGCTCCTTCACCAGGACGGTGTAGAGCAGCATTTCCTCCTTGACGTCCTCTTCGGCTGCGCGATCGGCCAGCATGACCATGACGCCGCGGTTATCGGCCATCGAATGGAAATACAGGTTGCGCGCCATGATGACCATATAGCGCTGCTTCTGGTTCATGAAGCCCATCACCTGGCGCACGGCGAC
>CAZDNY010000490.1:0-2973 GCA_964506885.1 uncultured Hyphomicrobiaceae bacterium
CCCGATCTCAGTCCGCTGGTCCGACGACCGTGTCGCCCGCGCGCACCACGCCCGGCGAGGTGACCATCGCGTAGACGCCGAAGTCGCTGTGCCCGTAAGTGCGACGCAGGAGCGCCGGGATCGCCATGTCGCGTTTGCCCGTGTCGGGATCGACGTTGGTGGCATCGCAGCGCTCGGTGCGCGTGAAGACATCCAGCCGCGCGTCGCCGATGGTGATCGAGTGATCGATCCATCCGAACTCCGCCCAGGGATCCACACCGTCGATCACGATGTTGGGCCGGAACCGCAGCGGATCGATTTTGCGGCCTGCCACGCGCTCCACCTCGCGTACGCTCGCCAGGTTGACGATGTGCACGCACTTCTTCGCAACGTCCGAAAAGGAGTGCCCCGGGGCCGAGACGATGTGCGGGGCCCCGCGTAGGTCGGCCTTCATGTAGGCGGCGAGGAACTGCTCGATCATGGTACGCCCGAGCTTTGTGGAAAGCTGTCCGCGCGCCACCTGCTTGTGATCGCGCAGGATTGTGAGCGTGTCACTCGCGTGATCGAATTGCGTTTCGAGCGTCGCCAGCCGCTCGTTGCGCATCAGCATGAGGAAGTTGATCTTGGGCAGGTGCTTGGGCGCGTCCGGGTCGAACCGCCCCGGCCCGTTCTCGATAGCCCAGGCACGATCCCCGGGAACGGTCTCACCCGGAGCGAGGTGCACTTCGTCCATGCGTTCCGGCGTCAGCCCTTTCACTGGATAGCGGTAGAGCGCGGTGACGTGCGGTGCGGTCGGGGTGGACATGGCGGCAGTAAGTCCTGCTTTTCGTCGCCGAGGCTTAGCAGAATGTCCGCCGGGCCGGAAGCACGCATGCCAACGCCCCGATCAAGCGTCTTCGTCGTCATCCCACGTCATCAACAGCCACGAACCCAGCTTGCCGTGATTGTCTGAGATACGTCGCAGCATGTCCTCGTGCGCCATCTTCAGGTCGAGGTGTCGCGGCGGCACTGGAAACTCCCAATCCACGTTCCAGGCGCCAAAACCCTCGTCAGGCTCGTCGTCATGGTCGCGGTTGGTCTCGATGCGCCGGTCGTAAAGATGCCCCGCCATTGCATCGGCATCGGCCTCGGTTTCGAAATAGGCGTCGTACCACAGCGACACTTTTGCGGGCATCTTCGCGGGGTCGGAGCAGAGCGTATAGAGCGCCTCACCGATCTCGTCGTGGGGATAGATCTTGGCGTCGCGCCGCTTGAATATGGAAAACATGAACGCTCCGGTGGCAATCGAAGGCCGTCATACGGAGATCATATTGTGGGCCGGCGGAGGAAATGTCCAACTGGCACGGCCGTCACGCCGGCCGACCGCCGCGCTCCTGCTCCATCAGAGCCGTCAGGCGCGCAATTGCCTCGTTCATGCCCTTGAGCTGCTCGAGTGCTTCCGAATGCAGCCGAAGCGATTCCGCAGACTGCTCCAGCGCCTTGTCCGAACGCGCGTTGGTCTCGGCATATTGCTTGGCGATCAGGTCCTCCATCGCCTTGTTCTGCTCCAGCGCCTTTTCGTTCACGGCCTGCTGATGATCGAGATAATCGGTCTGCTTCTTGATGAACCGGCGGCCTGAGGGATGCAGGTAGCTCATCGCCATAAGGGCCAGAAAGACCACCAGCATGACAACGAAAACCGGGTCCCAGAGGGCGCCCCACAGCGACAGTTCCGGTGGTGCGAAGTTGATCGCATCCGCCGCCGGCGACTGAGCCTGCCCGATCGTGACCTGGTCCATCTTGAAAGCCCCGAAAATTCGCTCAAATGCTAGCCCCGAGAAGCTAAGATTTGGTCGAGCCGCTTGGTTAATATTCCAAGTGCCGCGTGCCCGCGAACCCAAGTGTCGCGCCCTCTTAAATGCCGGAAAAGCGTCCCCATATCAGAAATGGCTGTTCTGGTCCGGGGTGCCGTCAGGGCTCTGGGTCGGGACATGGACGATACAACCTGAGAACCGCATAACCAGGGTGACGCTAGGCGCCGGTAAGGGCCGGGCGGCCACGCCAGACAAGGGGTTGCCATGAATTTCGACAAGTACACCGACCGCTCCAAAGGTTTCATCCAGTCGGCCCAGGGCCTGGCGCTTCGCGAAGGCCATCAGCAGTTCCAGCCGCTCCACTTGCTGAAAGTTCTGCTCGACGACAACGAGGGGCTAGCAGCCGGCCTGATCGGCAAGTCCGGCGGACAACACCGCCAAGCGCTGCAGGCCACGGAACTGGCGCTCTCCAAGATCCCCAGCGTATCGGGCGGTGGTGCCGGCCAGATCTATCTGGCCCCCGAAATGGCGCGCGTCTTCGCCAAGGCCGAGGAGATCGCCGACAAGGCCGGCGACAAGTTCGTCACCGCCGAGCGCCTTCTGCTGGCGCTGGCGCTCGAGAAGGGCACCGAGGCTGCCAAGATCCTTGGCGAGGCGGGCGTGACACCCCAGGGCCTCAACCAGGCCATCAACGAGATCCGCAAGGGCCGTACCGCCGACAGTGCGTCCGCCGAGCAGGCCTACGATGCGCTCAAACGCTATGCGCGCGACCTGACCGAGGCAGCGGCATCGGGCAAGCTCGATCCCGTCATCGGCCGCGACGAGGAAATCCGCCGCACCATCCAGGTGCTCTCGCGCCGCACCAAGAACAATCCCGTGTTGATCGGTGAGCCCGGCGTCGGCAAGACGGCGATCGCCGAAGGCTTGGCCCTGCGCATCGTCAAGGGCGACGTACCCGACAGCCTCAAGGACAAGAAGCTCCTCGCGCTCGACATGGGCTCGCTGATCGCCGGCGCGAAATACCGTGGCGAGTTCGAGGAACGGCTCAAATCGGTCCTCCAGGAGGTGACAGCCGAGGAAGGCCGCATCATCCTGTTCATCGACGAGCTGCACACCATCGTCGGCGCCGGCAAGGCCGACGGCGCGATGGATGCATCGAACCTGTTGAAGCCCGCGCTCGCCCGCGGCGAACTGCACTGTG
>CAZDNY010000491.1:0-2972 GCA_964506885.1 uncultured Hyphomicrobiaceae bacterium
GTTCATGCGACCCTGCAGGATGAGGCTTCCATCCGTCTTTGCAAACACCAGGTCGGTCATCAGGTGTTCGGGGTGCTCCGCGTGGCGTCCCTCCAGGTAGCGGCTTGTCAGCCTGTCGAGAGTCACGATGAAGGGTTGCTGGTTGAGGATCGAAAATAGCGGCCGACCCAGTCCCATTTCCTCGCTCATGCCGAGAATCTGCAGGGCCCGCCGGTTGTAAAGCAGGATCCGGTGGCTGGCGTTACAGACGATGACACCTTCATTGAGCTCCCGCAGGATGGCTTCGAGCTGACGGCGCTGTTCATCCAGTGACTGCGTCGCCGCGGCCACTTCCTTCGCAACGTCGGCGCGCGCGGAAGCAAAGGCGTCTCCGATCTCGCGCGCGACAGGCGCCAGCAGCCCCAGGTAACGGGCGGAGGTGGTGTCGATTTCATGCTGAGGGTTGGCGTGCATCACCGTCTGCAGGTCACGCACGATCGACTGGATCGGGCGTGCCACGTTCTGATCGAAGAGCTGCCAGACCCATGTGATGACACCGATGAGTGCAAAGCCGGCAGCGCCGCCGAACAAAACCAGGTGGGGCGTCGGATTACCCTCCAGCCGCTGTGCGGCCAGCCACAACCCGCCGCCCAGCAGAACCGGCACGGCCAGGGCAATCAGCGCGAAGAACAGGAAGATGCGGACCCTGAGTGTGAGGCGTTCGAGCATGTACGATCTTCGATCAAGTAGACTGTTCTGTTTGGTCTGAGGCCGACCCGTTGAGCAGTTTGGCGACGCGCTCGGCCAGTTCCTTGGTGGAGAACGGCTTTGTTGCGTACCCGTCGGCGCCGAGCGCCAGCCCCTTCTCGATCTCGACCTCACGCCCCTTCGCCGTAACCATCAGGATGCGCACATCCTTGAGGTCCGGATTGGAGCGGACCGCCTGGCAGACCTCGTAGCCGTTGCGCTTGGGGATGTTGATATCGAGCAGAACCAGATCGGGCGGCGACGTCAGGATCGACGTCAGCGCCTCTTCGCCGTCACGCGCCGTGCGGACTTCGTAGCCCGCGCGTTTCATCAGGTACTCCAAGGAGAGCATGATGTTGGGTTCGTCGTCGACGACCAGCACCGACTTGGGCATTACCGTTCCTCCCTGCGGCGGACACGCACCCCTTCTAAGTGTGGGCATCGTGGATATCGCCCCAACCGTTCGGGGGCGCCGCATTATGATTTAGCGTCAAGCCTAACACGAGTTGTGCGCCACACGACTTGGCCTCAGCCGAAAGTCTCTGCGGCACGTTGGGCGCGTTCGAGGGTCGCAGGACGCTGACCGCGTTCCGCCATGGCGATGACGCACAGCCGAAGTATCTGGTCTGCGAAGGGCCCACTCACAGTGCTCATCCCACAGCAATCGCGCGTTTGCTGCTTTGCAAAACAAATGCTGCATTGCACAATGACTTTAAGCAAAAACATTCTGTTGGAAACACGGGTCACATAAATCCTTTTTGGCTAGACCGACTTTCGGCGCGTTGCGTCTTCGTTGCGGGTCGGGTCAATTGGGATACAGGCCCGGGTTCTGGCCGGAGTGCGTCTTTGTGCGCGCTCTCACCAGGGTTCGGTGGCTTCTGTATCGTGAAGAGAAAATAAGCTTCTGGGGAGAAGTCCAAGACAATGGCTACGCAAAACGGAAACGGGGCAGCCTACTGGTCCGCAAATTTGCGGCTGGTAGCATTCTGCCTTGTGATCTGGTTCGTCGTTTCCTTCCTTATGGGAATCGTTCTGCGGCCGATGCTTCAGGGCATCATGGTCGGCGGCATGGATCTCGGCATGTGGATGGCCCAGCAGGGTTCCATCTACGTCTTCGTCATCCTGATCTTCTTCTATGCGATCCGCATGAATGCGCTCGATCGCAAGTTTGACGTCCACGAAGACTGAGCCGAGGGAGCGACGAGAAATGGATCTCAAGACTTTGACCTATCTCGTTGTGGGCGCGTCGTTTGCGCTCTACTTCGGGATCGCCATCTGGGCTCGCGCCGCTTCGACGGGCGAGTTCTATGCCGCAGGCCGCGGCGTTCACCCGGTCGCCAACGGTATGGCGACGGCAGCCGACTGGATGTCGGCCGCTTCGTTCATCTCCATGGCAGGCCTCATCGCCTTCCAGGGCTACGAGGGCGCCAAGTTCCTCATGGGCTGGACCGGCGGCTACGTGCTGCTCGCCATGCTCCTCGCGCCTTACCTGCGCAAGTTCGGCAAGTATACGGTCCCTGAGTTCATCGGCGACCGGTTCTACTCGCAGACGGCGCGTCTGGTGGGCGTGATCTGCCTCATCGTGATCTCCATCACCTACGTGATCGGCCAGATGCGCGGTGTTGGTGTGGCCTTCTCGCGGTTCCTCGAGAC
This sequence comes from uncultured Hyphomicrobiaceae bacterium, assembly GCA_964506885.1. Lineage (GTDB taxonomy): Bacteria > Pseudomonadota > Alphaproteobacteria > Rhizobiales > Hyphomicrobiaceae > JAEUMD01. The sequence goes on from CAZDNY010000491.1 coordinate 2,380, forward strand.
CAGCGTTGAGGTTGGCCTGTTTGCCGGTATGGGCATCGTGTTCGTCTACGCGGTTCTCGGCGGCATGAAGGGCATCACCTACACGCAGATCGCCCAGTACCTCGTGCTGATTTCCGCCTACACCATCCCGGCGATCTTCATCTCGCTGAACCTGACCGGCAACCCGGTCCCGCAGCTCGGCCTCATTGGCGATCACACCTCCGGCGTGCCGCTGATGGCGAAGCTCAACCAGACCATCCAGGATCTGGGCTTCAAGGAATACACCGGGCCTGTGAGAAGTCAGCTCGACATGTTCCTGTACACCATGTCGCTGATGATCGGCACCGCGGGTCTTCCGCACGTCATCATCCGCTTCTTCACCGTTCCCAAGGTCGCTGACGCCCGTTGGTCGGCCGGTTGGGCGCTGGTGTTCATTGCGCTGCTCTACACGACGGCTCCGGCCGTTGGCGCCATGGCCCGCCTCAACCTGACCAACACGATCCAGACCGGTCCGGTGGGTTCGCCCGATGGCAACCTGTCGTACGAGGCCCGTCCGGATTGGTTCAAGAACTGGGAGACCACCGGTCTTCTCAAGTTCGAGGACAAGAACGGCG
>CAZDNY010000492.1:0-2969 GCA_964506885.1 uncultured Hyphomicrobiaceae bacterium
CTCGGCCAACAAGTGGCCGCTGCTGCCGGAATATTTCTCGTTCTTCCTGATCGACAAGGACGGCAATCCGGACTTCTACATTCTGCGGCGCGACGTCATCAACGTCGGCGGCGACTACACGCTCTACAATCAGAAGGACGAGGTTGTCGGGCACCTCGACGGGCGCATCATCACGCTCGGGGGCTACTGGACCGGGTACCTGAAGGAAGACGTTGCCGACAAGCGGCTGCTCAACGTCATGAAGCTGCTGGCGGGCATGATCCTGTTCAACGGTTCGTGCCGCCGTCACATCAAGGCGCTTTATCGCGACATCCGCGCCGGTCGGGTGGAGGCGACGATCGAGCGGCAGGAGAACGATCTCTACATGAACCCGCGCCGGGTGCGCTGAGGCCACCGAAACTTGCGCCCAATTAAGCCGCCCGCCTGCCGGGCGGTTTTTCTTTGTGCCTGTCTATTGGGCAGTGTTGCTGGCGATATCGCCTGCGAATTAGGCATTCGTTTCGGCGGAAATCGCCACGCTGTCTCTAAAAAGATATAGATAACAGAGCGTTGCGATTTTTCTCCGCAGTGGCACGCTCCTTGATCAATGCGCCCCCGACGTCGGCAGACCGCTCACGTGAGATGCGGCTGCCCAATTGGCCATCATCACACCGCCGGGGGAGGGCGCATGGAAGAGCTGCAAAACGGTACGAACGTCTTTTTTCTCCTTATGGGAGCGATCCTCGTCTTCGCCATGCACGGCGGCTTCGCGTTCCTGGAAGTCGGCACGGTCCGGCACAAGAACCAGGTCAACGCGCTGGTCAAGATCCTGGTCGATTTCGCGGTTTCGACGACGACCTATTTCTTCATCGGCTACTGGGTCGCCTACGGCGTGACGTTCTTCGTCAGCGCGCAGGGGCTTACCGGCGGTGTCGAAGGCTTTGCACCCAATGGGTTCAGCCTGGTCAAATTCTTCTTCCTGTGCACGTTCGCCGCGGCGATCCCGGCGATCGTGTCTGGCGGCATCGCAGAGCGGGCGCGGTTCAACGCGCAGATGCTGGCGACGGCGCTGCTGGTGGGGGCTGCCTATCCGCTGATCGAAGGCGCGGTGTGGAACTCCAACTTCGGCCTCCAGGATGGCCTGTTCAAAGGTGTACTGGGCGGCGGGTTCCGGGATTTCGCGGGCTCGATCGTGGTGCATGCCTTCGGTGGCTGGGTGGCGCTGGGCGCGGTCTGGCGGCTGGGCGCGCGCACGGGACGTTATGAAAAGGGCGGCGTCATGGGTATTCCGCCCTCGTCGATCCCGTGGCTGGCGATGGGCTCGTGGATGCTGTGCGTGGGCTGGTTCGGGTTCAACGTGATGAGCTCGCAGAGCGTCACGGGGATTTCCGGTCTGGTCGCGATGAACTCGCTGATGGCGATGGTGGGCGGCATTCTGGCAGCTCTCGTTGCGGGCAAGAACGACCCGGGCTTCGTGCACAACGGTGCGCTGGCGGGGCTGGTCGCAGTGTGCGCGGGCTCCGACATCATGCATCCGATCGGTGCGTTCATCACCGGCGGCGTGGCTGGCGTCATCTTCGTGCAGTTCTTCCAGCTGGCGACGATCAAGTGGAAGATCGACGACGTGCTCGGCGTGTGGCCGCTGCATGGCCTGTGCGGCCTGTGGGGCGGCATCGCCGCCGGTATCTTCGGGCTGACGGCACTTGGCGGCATGGGCGACGTGTCATTCGCCTCGCAGCTGGTGGGCAGCGTCATGGGTGCCGGCTTCGGCCTGCTGGCGGGTATCGTGGTGTACTCGATCGTCGATATGCTGCTGGGCTTCCGCATGAGCGATGAGGAGCAGCGCCGCGGTGCGGACATCTCGATCCACAACATCAGCGCCAACCCGGAAGAGGACGTGCGCATGGGCCGGATCTGAGGACGGTTCGTCCTTGTAAGGTGGCAGGGGAAAAAAGCCGCCCCGGTATCACACCGGGGCGGCTTTTATTCGTGCGGCGCAGGCGGCGCGTCGGGGTGGCCTACATGTCCTTGCAGTTGAAGTCGATCTTGACCCACGGCAGGTCGAGCTTGCAGCGGCCGTCGGCGGTCTTCTTCAAGACCTTGTCGAAGGACAGCCCGCCGGGACCGGATGCGGCGCTGTCCGATGCGGTGGCGTCGGTGGCCGTTTCATCGGTTGGTGTGGTTTCCGCCGGGGCTGCGGCCGTGTTCATTTCGGATTGGGGCGCCGTTGCCGCCGGTGGTGTCGCAGGCGTCGGCGGTGAGGTCAGCACGGGGCTGTCGGCATCGGCGGCGGGTTTGGATGCCGGGGCGTCCTGTGTTGCGGGAGCAGACGCGGGGGCTGCCGGTGCAGTTGGCTCCACGTCGGGTGCAGCCCTCGCCGTTCTGGTCGGCGCGGGCTGGCCCGGTGCGGCGGTCGCGGCTTCGGTCTTGTCGCAGCGCTCCAGATCAGCAGGTGCTCTGGTCCACATGCGGCTTTCACCGAACAGTTTGATGCCGGCGTAGCCGGTGACGCGCAGGCGATCGGCGCCGACCGGGGTCAGCGCGACGTCGAAGCGGCGGCCGTGGTCGGGACTGTAGATCCAGCCGTAGTCCCAGGTTCCGCCGCCGGCCGGCTTGACGTCGCCGAGGATCTTGGCGCCGCAGCCCTTCTTGTCGGCGGCCGCTTTGACCCAGACGACCGTGCCACACAGCTTGCCTCCGCACTTGGCGATTTCGACAGCACCGCGGCCCTTGTCGTCCATCCAGACGCCGAGCGGGGTGCCGGCGGCGGAGGCGGCCGTGGCGAGAAACGATGATACGAGGATCGCCGCGGCGGCGGCCGACCCCGTTGAGACGATACGCAGCATGGGCTCACTCCTGTTTGTGGTTCGATGGAGCCTCGTCGCACAGCAGGCCGAGGGACGCTGTTCCCGACGGAACAGGCGCGCCTCGACGCCTTTTGGGTTTGGCGCATGTTCTTCACGCTGAACCGCTAACACTTCAGCTAAACA
>CAZDNY010000493.1:0-2964 GCA_964506885.1 uncultured Hyphomicrobiaceae bacterium
ACCCGCGGCCTCCGGCGTGACAGGCCGGCGCTCTAACCAACTGAGCTACGCCCGCGCAATCAAAAATGCTGCCGTGCCCCAAGGAGGCCGTTCGGCAGCCGTCACAGCGTAGGCATGTAAGCTACGTCATCGGCCAAGTCAAGCAAACCGAGGAGCAATACCCGTCTCGTCTGTCGAGCATACTCTTACGTCGCGACAGCACGGGTGATCCCTCCCCGATCGCGGAGAGGCTGGTGGGCGGTGAGAGGGTCGAACTCCCGACATCCTCGGTGTAAACGAGGCGCTCTACCACTGAGCTAACCGCCCGGTCCGTTCCGTCGTCTTAGTGCCGAAGCCGCTTCGCCGCAAGGCTTCGCCGCAAAGGGCTGCCGTTTCCCCACCGTTGGACACCCGTGAACGGCGCCAGCCTCTCTCGGCCGCGGCACTGCTGGCTCGTCGTCAAAAAAAGCGCGCCGGACTTGCGTCCCGCGCGCTCTGCAATCGATCCGTGATGGGCGTCTGTGACGGCCTCAGCCGTTGAGCAGTTCCTTGAGCCCCTTGGCAGCCGTGAACTTCGGCGCCTTCGACGCCGGGATCTGCATCGTCTTGCCGGTCAGCGGATTGCGGCCCTCGCGCGCCTTGCGATCGGCAACCTTGAACGTGCCGAAATCGGGAATACGCACTTCCTTGCCGTCTTTCAGCGCCCCCTTGATGCCATCGATGACCGCATCGACGACCTGACCAGCCTTGTCCTTGGTCATGTCCAGTTCCTTGGCGACGTTATCGATCAGGTCCTTCTTGCTCATCTTTGTTTTTCCTCGTGATTGGAATTTCGTTCAGCGATCGAGCGCTGGATGACACGCGACCGGGAGCGGTGGGTTGTGATGGAAGCGCTCCCCGCTGCCGTCAAGATCGTGCGGCTGCTGCGCGACGAATTGCCGAACAGCTTTGCGCGGATCACCCGACCGGCGGCCGCTTTATCCCGCCTGCCAAGTATCGCGCATTCCCTGCGGATTTCGCAGGCGACCGCAATAACGGCTGCACACAAGCGCCGAAAGACCGTAGTCGTCAAGCGGAATCTCGCGGATTTTCGGGCTTTTCTGGCGGTTTGCGCCAACATTTGCCGCACGTCGGGGAAACGAAAACGGCACGCTCGCGCAAATGTCACACGAGCGTGCCGAAGTGTTGTTTTGAACGACGTTCTATCTGGCGTTCATGAACTTCAGGTCAGTGCGCGGTGACCCGCGAGCCGCCCTTGTCCTTGTCATCGCTATCACCCGCAACGACCGCAGCCTGCGCTTCCTCGTCCCACTGGATAGGATCGGGCACGCGCACCAGAGCCGTTTTCAGAACTTCCTCGAGCCGCGACACGGGCACGATCTCGAGCTTGTTCTTCACCTCGTCGGGGATCTCCATCAGATCCTTGACGTTCTCCTCGGGGATGCAGACCGTCTTGATCCCGCCGCGCAGCGCCGCGAGCAGCTTCTCCTTGAGGCCGCCGATTGGCAGCACGCGACCCCGCAGCGTGATCTCGCCGGTCATGGCGACATCCTTGCGCACCGGAATCTGGGTCAGCACCGAGATGATTGCGGTCACCATGGCAATACCTGCCGACGGTCCGTCCTTCGGTGTCGCGCCCTCCGGCACGTGAACGTGGATGTCGTACTTCTCGAACATCGTCGGCGCGATACCGAAGTCGATCGACCGCGAGCGGACATAGGCATTGGCTGCCTGGATCGATTCCTTCATCACGTCGCGCAGGTTACCCGTCACCGACATCTTGCCCTTGCCGGGCATGCGGATGCCTTCGATGGTGAGCAGTTCACCGCCGACCTCGGTCCAGGCAAGCCCGGTGACGATGCCGACCTGGTCCTCCAGCTCCGCCTCGCCGAACCGGTACTTCGGCACGCCGAGATAGGTCTGAAGGTTTTCCGTCGTGACAGTCACGCTCTTGTTCGACGACGTCAGGATCTCCTTCACCGCCTTGCGGGCGAGCTTGGCGATCTCACGCTCCAGCGAACGGACGCCGGCTTCGCGCGTATAGCGCCGGATCAGCTCCTGCAACGCCGTGTCCTCGATCGAGAATTCGGCATCGTCGAGACCGTGGTTCTGCTTCTGCTCGGGGATCAGGTGCCGCTTGGCGATCTCGATCTTCTCGTTCTCCGTGTAGCCGGCGAGCCGGATGATCTCCATGCGGTCCATAAGCGGAGCCGGGATGTTGAGCGTGTTCGCCGTCGTCACGAACATCACATTGGACAGATCGTAATCGACCTCCAGGTAGTGATCGTTGAACGTGGCGTTCTGTTCGGGGTCCAGCACCTCCAGCAGCGCCGAGGACGGATCGCCACGGAAGTCCGAGCCCATCTTGTCGATCTCGTCCAGAAGGAACAGCGGGTTGACGCGCTTGGTCTTCTTCATCGACTGGATGACCTTGCCGGGCATCGAGCCGATATAGGTGCGCCGGTGACCGCGGATCTCGGCTTCGTCACGCACGCCGCCCAGCGACATACGCACGAACTCGCGGCCCGTGGCATTCGCGATCGACTTGCCAAGCGACGTCTTGCCGACACCCGGCGGGCCGACGAGGCACAGGATCGGCCCCTTCAGCTTGTTGGTGCGGTTCTGCACGGCGAGGTACTCGACGATACGCTCTTTGACCTTCTCCAGGCCATAGTGCTCCTTGTCGAGAATCTCCTGCGCCTCGATGAGATCCTTCTTGACCTTGCCCTTGACGCCCCAGGGGATCGACAAGAGCCAGTCGAGATAGTTGCGCACCACTGTCGCTTCCGCCGACATCGGGCTCATCTGCTTGAGCTTCTTGAGCTCGGCGAGCGCCTTGTCGCGGGCCTCCTTTGACAGCTTGACCTGCTCGATCTTCTCCTCGAACTCGGCGATATCATCGCGCTCGTCGGTATCGCCGAGCTCCTTCTGGATCGCCTTCATCTGCTCGTTGAGATAGTACTCGCGCTGCGTCTTCTCCATCTG